>NZ_BAAAEP010000014.1:0-83378 GCF_039523075.1 Caenispirillum bisanense | reverse complement strand
GGCCCCCCGGGCGGCGGTCGGCGGCGGCCCGCGCCGCTCTGCCACCGGCGCCGCCGCCCGGCCGGCCGATGCCCTGGCGGCGCTGGATACCGGCGATGCCCGCATGGCGCAGCTGATCGCCCGCGCCCGCAAGGTGGCCGACAAGCCGATCCCGCTGCTGCTGCACGGCGAATCGGGCGCCGGCAAGGAGGTGCTGGCCCGCGCCATCCACGCCAGCGGCCCGCGCCGCGCCGGCCGCTTCGTTGCCATCAACTGCGCCGCCCTGCCCGAGCACCTGATCGAGGCGGAACTGTTCGGCTATGCCCCCGGCGCCTTCACCGGCGCCCGCCGCGACGGCAGCCCCGGCCGCATCCGCGAGGCGCGCGGCGGCACCCTGTTCCTGGACGAGATCGCCGACATGCCGCTGCCACTGCAGGCCCGCCTCCTGCGGGTGCTGCAGGACGGCGAGGTCAGCCCGCTCGGCGGCGGCAAGCCGGAGGCGGTGGACTTCGCCCTCATGGCCGCCTGCCACCGCCCGCTGAAGGCGGAGGTGGAGGCCGGCCGCTTCCGCGCCGACCTCTATTACCGCATCAACGGCCTGACCCTGACCCTGCCGGCCCTGCGCGAGCGCAGCGACGCCGCCCTGCTCATCCGCCGGCTGCTGGACGACATCGCCCCCGGCGGCGGCGTGGTGCTGGCCCCGGCGGTGGCGGAGGCCTTCGCCGCCCACCGCTGGCCGGGCAACCTGCGGCAGCTGTCCCACGCCCTGCGGGCGGCCTGGGCGCTGCTCGATCCCGGCGAGACGGTGATCGACTGGCACCACCTGCCGGAGGACCTGGCCGACGACCTGCGCTGCCGGCCGCCCCTGCACCCGGTGACGGTGCCGCTGCCGCTGCCGCTGTCCGGCGCCGCGGCGGCCGACGGGGCGGGCGACGACGCCGGCCTCAGCCTGCGGCGGGTGTCCGACAGCTTCATCCGCCAGACGGTGGCGGCCAGCGGCGGCAACATGTCGGAAGCGGCCCGGCGCCTCGGCATCAGCCGCAACACCCTCTACCGCCGCCTGCACGGCACCCGCCACTGACACGGCGACAGGTGGCGGACGGGGCAGCGTCGCGGGCGGCTGGCGCGTAGGTGGGGCGCACCATCAACGGAGGCCCCCATGGCGAAACCCACCCAGGACGACCTGCTCGACGCCCTCGACGCCACCCGGCTGGCGCTGCTCGGCTGGCTCGACGGCACCGACGAGGCGATGGACGACGAACGCCGGCAGGACTTCGCCGCCCTCGCCCGCGCCACCGAACTGCTGGTGGCGGCCGGCCGACTGGAGGCGTCGGACCAGCAGTCGGCGGAGCGCTGGCGCAAGCGCGCCGGCCTCTGAGCCCTTCCCCCTCTTACAGGCCGCGCAGCAGGCGGTGGACGTGGCCCAGCTTGTCCATCGCCGGCGGTGCCACCACGAAGGGGTAGAGGTCCGGCTGGCCCATGGAGCGGTTGAGGCTGTTGACGGCGAAGGTCAGCGGCAGCCACGCCTCGACGATGCGGTCGAAGTCGGGTTCGGCGTAGGGGTCGAAATCGGCCGCCGTCGCCACCTCCGGCGGGCCGCGGCGGGGGCGGGAGCGCAGGCCGAAGGCCCAGGCGGTTTCCAGGGTGTCGACCATGTGCAGGTAGTGGGCGCAGCTTTCCGCCCAGTCCTCCCACGGGTGGGCGGCGGCGTAGTGGCTGACGAAGGCATCGCGCCAGCTGCCGTCATCGCCGGCGGCATAGTGCCGATCCAGCGCCGCCGCGTAATCGTCCCGCTCGTCGCCGAAGTGCAGCCGCCACTCGGCCAGCCGCGCCGCATCGGCCGCCACCATCCGGTCCCACAGGTAATGCCCCAGCTCGTGCCGCAGGTGGCCGAGCAGGGTGCGGAAGGGCTCGCCCATGGTGGTGCGCTGGCGCTCGCGCTCCACCGGGTCGGCCTCGGCGATGTTGAGGGTGATGAGGCCGGCGGCGTGGCCGGTCATCACCTCGCGGAAGGTGGGGTCGGGGTCGGCCAGGAAGTCGAAGGCGAGCCCCGTCTCCGGCTCGTCCACCCGGTTCGGCAGCGTCAGGCCGAGGCGCAGCAGGCCGTAGACGGCGCGATGCTTGGCGATCTCCACCCGCTGCCACAGCCCCAGGGCGCCCGGCGCCGACAGGTCCGGGATGGTGCGGTTGAGGCGGCAGGCCGGGCAGAAGATCTCGTCGGCCGGCGCATCGGCGGCCAGCAGCCAGTTGCAGGCGTCATGGCGGGCGTTGTCGCACAGCCGCGCCTGCGGCGGCCGCACGTAGAGCCGCAGGTGATCCGGGTTGAACGCCAGGTCCGCGCCGCAGTGCTCGCAGCGGGTGTTCTCGAAGTAGATCAGGTTGCCGCAGGTGTCGCATTCGAACAGGCGCATGGAAGCCACCCCCGATGCCGTGCCGTCGTCGCCGCGAGAGCCTCAACGCGCCACCGCCGGGGGTGTTGCCGGCGCCGCTCAGGTGATCTTCTTCAGCAGCCGGATGAGCGTCTGCTGTTCGGCACGATCAAGCGGCGCCAGGGTCATGCGCGAGATTTCCTGCGCCAGCGGCAGCACCCGCTCGATGGTCCGCCGCCCTTCGGCGGTGAGGTCGATGAGGTGCAGGCGCTTGTCGTCGGGGTCGGGCGCCTTGTCGATCAGGCCGCGGTCCTTCAGGCGCGACACCACCCCCTTGATGGTCGCCACGTCCATGGCCGTCTGGCGGCCGAGGGAGTTCTGCGAACTGGGGCCGACCTCGTTCAGCTTGGCGAGCGCGGCGAACTGCTGCGCCGTCAGGTCTTCGCCGATGTGGGTGCTGAAGATGCTGAGGTGGCGCTGCTGGGCCTTGCGCAGCAGGAAGCCGATCTGGCCGTCGAGGGCATAGCGCCGGCGGCCGCCGCGCTTGGCCTGCGGGTCCGCGGCGGCGGCGGCGCCCGTGCCGTCGGCCTCGGCCGTCGTGTCCGCCATCGGGCCGGCGCGGTCCGGCGCTCCTGCCTCAGTCATCGCACATGCCTCCCACCCTGCGGTCTCCCGCCGTGATACCTACCCGAAAGCGGATCATACCGCCAGATAGGCGTCGCGGATTTCCGGGTTGGCGTCCAGTTCCGGCAGGGTGCCTTCGAACCGCACGCGGCCGCGTTCGATGATGTAGGCGCGGTCGGAAATCAGGCGGGCGAAGTGCAGGTTCTGTTCCGACAGGATGATGGTCAGGCCCTGGCGCTTCATCTCGATCAGCGCCTGCGCCATCTGCTCGACGATCTTGGGCGCGAGGCCCTCCGACGGTTCATCCAGCAGCACCAGCGACGGATTGCCCATCAGGGTGCGGGCGATGGTCAGCATCTGCTGCTCGCCGCCCGACATGTGCCCGCCGGCCCGCCGGCGCATGGCGGCCAGGTTGGGGAACAGGTCATACAGCATCTCCGGCGTCCAGGTGGGAGCGCCCTCGCGCGCGGGCTGGCGGCCGACCAGCAGGTTTTCCTCCACCGTCAGGTCGGTGAAGATGCGGCGGTCTTCCGGCACGTAGCCGAGGCCGAGGCGGACGATGTCGTGCGTCTTCAGACCGTCGACCGGGTGGCCGTCGAACACCACGTCGCCGGTGCGGGTCGGCACCAGCCCGACGAGGCTCGCGAAGGTGGTCGACTTGCCGGCGCCATTGCGGCCGAGCAGCGCCACCACCTCGCCGCGGGCCACCCGCATGTGGACGTCGAACAGGATGTGGGCGCGGCCGTACCAGCTGTTGAGACCGTGGACTTCCAGCTTCATGCGCTTGCCTCCATGGCCGGCTCGGCGTTGTAGAGGGCGCCCGAACCCAGGTAGACGGCCTGGACGTCGGGGTTGTTGCGCACCTCCTGCGGGGTGCCGTGGGCGATGAGTTCGCCGCGGTTCAGCACCATCACCCGGTCGGCGTGGGTGAACACCACATCCATGTCGTGTTCGGTGAACAGCACGCTGACGCCGCGCGCCCGCACGATGTCGGCGGTCAGCTGCATCAGCTGCACCCGCTCGCGCGGGGCCATGCCGGCGGTGGGTTCGTCCATCAGCAGCACGCGCGGCTGGTTGGCGAGCGCGATGGCCAGCTCCAGCCGCTTGAGGTCGCCGTAGGCCAGCGTGCCGCAGGCGCGGCCAGCCTGTTCCGCCATGCCCACCAGTTCCAGCAGTTCCCACGCCTCGTCGCGGTAGAGGTCGCCGGCGAAGGGGATGAGGGCACGCAGGCGGCGGTGGTGGGAAATCAGCGCCATCTGCACGTTCTCGATCACCGTCATGGAGCCGAAGGTGGCGGTGATCTGGAACGTCCGCCCCACCCCCAGCCGCCAGACCGCGCGCGGCGGCAGGCCGACGATCTCCTGCCCGAACAGCCGGATCGAGCCGCTGTCGGGCTTCAGCTGGCCGTTCAGCATGTTGAAGCAGGTGCTCTTGCCGGCGCCGTTGGGGCCGATGAGGGCGAGCAGTTCGCTCTCCCCCACCGTGAAGGTGATGCCCTTGGCGGCCTCGACGCCGCCGAAGGACTTGCGCAGGTCGGTGACGACGAGGGCGGTCATGGAACGGCCTCCTCTTCGGTCTCGGATCGGCGGAACAGCGGCGACACCCGGCGCTGCCAGAACCCGGCGATGCCCTCGGGGAAGGCGATCACCAGCACCACGATGAGAGCGCCGAGCACCAGCTTCCAGAACTCGATCTGGCTCATCATGTAGATGGACAGCGCCTTGTAGGCGGCGGCACCGACGATGGGCCCGCCGACCGTCTGCAGCCCGCCCAGCAGCACCATCACCAGACCGTCGACCGAGGTCGGGATGCCGACCACGTCGGGGAACACGCTGCCCTTGAGGTAGGCGTAGAGCGTCCCCGCCACCCCGGCGAAGGCGCCGGCCAGGGTGAAGGCCATCCACTGGATGCGGCGGCGGTCGATGCCGATGCTTTCCGCCCGCACCACGCTGTCGCGGCAGCCGCGCACGGCATAGCCGAAGGGCGAGAAGACGATGCGGCGGATGGCGAAGATGCCGGCCGCGCACAGCGCAAGCGCCAGGTAGTAGAACACCGCCGGGTCCGATGCCCAGCGGCTCGGCCAGATGCCGAGGATGCCGTTGTCGCCACCGGTGACGTCGTAGGACTGGAAGATGATCGACCACACGATCTGCGCGAAGGCCAGCGTCAGCATGGCGAGATAGACGCCCGACAGCCGCACGCAGAACCAGCCGAACACGATGGCCCCCGCCACCGCCAGCAGCGGCCCGACCACCAGCGCCATCTCCATGGGGGCGCCGAGGAACTTCACCAGCAACCCGGCGCCATAGGCCCCGAGGCCGAAATAGGCGGCGTGGCCGAAGGACACCATGCCGCCCACCCCCATCATCAGGTGCAGGCTGGCGGCGAACAGGGCGAAGATCAGCAGCTCGGCCCCGACCGAGGTGACGTAGGTGCCGGCGAACAGCGGCACCAGCGCCAGGGCGATCAGCACCGCCACCATGGCGTTGCGCCCGCGCGCCCCGAAGCGGCGGAACGGCTGCACCGCCGTGCCGATGGCCGGGCGGGCGTGGCTCTCGGCGCGGCCGAGCAGGCCATGCGGCCGCACCACCAGCACCACCGCCATCACCAGGAACACCAGCACCAGGCTGATCTTCGGGAACAGCAGGATGCCGAAGGCGTTCAGCTCGGCGATGATGACGGCGGCCAGGAAGGCGCCGAACACGTTGCCGAGGCCGCCGATGACCACGACGACGAAGACCTCGACGATCACCTGCAGGCCCATCATGTGATGCACCGCCTCGCGCGGCAGCTGCACCGCGCCGCCCAGGGCGGCCAGGAAGATGCCGAGGGCGAAGACCGAGGTGAACAGCCACGACTGATTGACGCCCAGCGCCGACACCATGGTGCGGTCCTGCGTCGCGGCGCGCACCAGCACGCCCCAGCGGGTCTTCTTGAACAGCAGCCACAGGCCGCCCAGCACCAGCGGGCCGAGGGCGATGAGCAGGAAGTCATAGGCCGGGAACATCTGCCCGAAGACCGACACCGCCCCCTCCAGCCCCGGCGCGCGCGGGCCGAGCAGTTCCATCGGACCCCAGATCATGATGACCAGGTCCTCGATCATCAGCGTCAGGCCGAAGGTGGCGAGCAGCTGGAACAGCTCCGGCGCCTCATAGATGCGGCGCAGCAGGGTCATTTCCACCAGCGCCCCCAGCGCCGCGACGATCACCGCCGCCAGCAGCAGCGCCGTCCAGAAGCCCAGCGGGCCGCTGAGGTGCTGCGTCAGGGTGAAGGCGACATAGGCGCCGAGCATGTAGAAGGCGCCGTGGGCAAAGTTCACGATGCGGGTGACGCCGAAGATGATGGACAGGCCGCTCGCCACCAGGAACAGCGACGACGCGCTGGCCAGCCCATTGAGAAACTGCACGAAAAGGAAGTCCACGTCCTGCACTCCGATCGCCGAAGGGGCGGGTCTGGAAGGAACGGGGGCAGCCGCGGCGGCGGGCGGAAGGGGGGAGCCGGCACCGCAGCGGCGGCACCCGTCCGTCCCTCCCCCGCCGCCGGGCGCCATGCCGGCGGCGGCGGCCGTCAGCCGGCCGGACGCAGGGCCTTCACCTCGTCCTCCGGCGGCAGGTAATCGGCGCCGTCGCGGTACTCGATGTCGACCATGGTGCCCTTGCCGTCCTCGACGGCCGTGCGGCCGACGAAGGCGCCCAGGGTCGACTGGTGATCGGCGGCGCGGAAGGTGATGTGGCCGAGCGGCGTGTCCACCTCGATCCCCTTGGCGGCCTGCACCAGGGCGTCGGTGTCGGTGGAGCCGGCCTTCTTCAGCACCTCGGCCACCGACATCATGGTGGCGTAGCCGACGATGGAGCCCAGGCGCGGATAGTCGTTGAACTTGGCCTGGTAGGCATCCAGGAACGCCTGATGCTCGGCGCTGTCGATCTTGTTCCAGGGGTAGCCGGTGACGATCCAGCCTTCCGGCGTTTCGGCGCCCAGCGGGTCCATGTACTCGGGCTCGCCGGTCAGCAGGCTGACCACCTGGCGGTTCTGGAACAGGCCGCGCGTCGTGCCCTCACGCACGAACTTGATCAGGTCAGGGCCGAAGGTGACGTTGAAGATGGCCTCCGGCTGCGACCGCGCCAGCGCCTGCACCACCGAGCCGGCGTCGATCTTGCCCTGCGGCGGCCACTGTTCGTCCACCCACTCGATGTCGGGGCGGCGCTTGCTCAGGGCTTCCTTGAACACGGCGACGGCGGAGGTGCCGTATTCGTAGTTCGGCGCCACGGTCGCCCACCGCTTGGCGGGCAGCTTGGCGGCCTCTTCGGCCAGCATGTTGGCCTGCATGTAGTTGGACGGCCGCAGGCGGAAGGTATAGGGGTTGCCCTTCTGCCACACCATGGCATCGGTCAGCGGCTCCGCGGCCATGAAGAAGATGCGCCGCTGGTTGGCGTAATCGGCGACCGCGAGGCCGATGTGGGAGAAGAACGTGCCCATCAGCAGGTCCACCCGTTCCCGCGACACCAGTTCGTTGGCGGCGGTGACGGCATCGCCCGGCTTGCCGGCGTCGTCCTTGGAGATCACCACCACCTCGGCACCGTTGATGCCGCCGGCCTGGTTGATCTGCTCCAGCGCCAGCTGCCAGCCCTTGCGGTAGGGCTCGGTGAAGGCGGGCAGCGCCGTATAGCTGTTGATCTCGCCGATCCTGATGGCATCGGCCGCCTGCGCCGCCGTCGACGACAGCACCACCGTCGCCGCCAGCGCGGCAAGGGCAGTCCGCACGAACCCAGTCTTACGCACCATTGTGAGCCTCCTGTTCGCCCTGTGGGCCGGCGTCTCTGGTTGATTTATCGTCCGCCTGGCCCGTTTCTCCTGTGAAGAGCCATTACCGCAGACCGTCTTCTCCCTTGACCTCCTGCGTGGTCAGCCCGCCCACCCGGGGCAGCGGCCGCCCGCTGTCGGTGACCGCCACGGCCACCAGAATCTCGTCCGCCCGCGGGGCGTCGTTGATCTGCACCTCCATGCCGTCGAAGTGACTGCGCACGTAGGCAGCATCCTTGTGGCCGAGAGGGATGTCGAGCACCTGCCCCGGCCCGCCCCGCTTCTTCGACGACGGCACCAGCGCCGCCCCCTTCTCCACCGCCTGGCGCAGGGGCGCGCCGAGCTTGGGGTGGAGGATGGCGGCGGCATGTTCCAGTTCGCCGTTCTCGCCCACCAGGGCCGCCTTGCCATAGCTTTCCACGGCCGCCGGCGCAATACCGAGCGCCGCCACCGCCCGCCGGCCGAGCAGGTCGCCCAGTTCGGCGCCGATGTCCATGAGCGGCGTCAGATCCTCGACATAGCGGCCGGCGAAGGGGTTGGCGATCACCGCCACGGCGGCGGCGCGGCGGGTGGGCGGGCTGATCTCGCGGTCCATCTCGCGGTGGATCTCGTCCACCACCACCATCAGCTTGCGGATGTCGGCGCTCATCGCAACCCGTCCTCCCCCTTGATGTCGGACGCCTTCAGGCCGCCGACCCGTTCATGGATGCGCGGGCCGGTGGTCATCACCAGCACCACCGCCAGTTCGTCGGCGCGGGGGGCGTCGGGGATGCCCACCTCCATGGCGTCGAAGTGGCTGCGCACGTAGGAGGCGTTGACGTGGGTCACCGGCACGTCGAGCCGCGTGCCCGGCCCGCCGACCTTCTTGGTCGACGGCACGATGGCCATGGCACCGCCCAGCGCCTCGCGCATGGCGTAGCCGCCGGGGACGTGCCACAGGGCGCCATGCTCCAGTTCCCCGCCGGCGCCGACGATGGCGCCCTTGCCGTAGCCCTGCACCACCGCCGGATCACCGCCGAGCGCCTGGATCAGGCGCTGCGCCATGGCGAGGCCGAGCGGCTTCAGGTCTTCCATGAAGCCCTGGATGTCCGGCTCGTAGCGCCCGGCGTAGGGGTTGGCGATGACGCTGACGATGGCAGCGCGCCGCAACGGCTCGGCGGCGCGCGGGCCGCCTTCGTGGAAGATGTCTTCCACCACCACCTGCTGCTTGCGCAGCACGACCTCAGGCATGGATGCGGTCCTCCCTCTGTGACGGCGTGGACAGGCGGCGCGGCGACGGCGGCGCCATGAGCAGGTCCGGCGCCCCCACCAGCCGCACCTGCCGGTCGAGCACCAGCACGGCGGCGGCGATGAGGCCGCGGGCCCGCATGGCCTCGGCGGCATGGCGGCCGGCGGTCAGGGCGGCGGCGACGTCCTCCGGGGCGAGCGGCCCGACCGCCGTCGTCACCGGCCGGTCGCCGAGGTCGCTGTCGGGCTGCATCTCCCGCGCCGGCTGGCGCGCCACCGCCGGGTGCCCCGGCAGGTCGACGGCATTGGCGATGAGCGTCGCGGCGGCATCGGCCTCGGCGGCGGTACCGGCCAGCACGGTGACCGAGTCGGCGATGCCGAGCGACAGGCTGCGCCCCAGCCGGCCGCTGGTGGCGATGCCGCGCACCGGCATGTCGGGCCGCACGGTCAGGGCGCCGGGGCTGCGCGGATCGGCGGGGTCGACCACGATGCCCGCCCGCCATGCCTGGGCGCCGGGGGCCAGGAACAGGGCGATGTCGCCGCCGTTGTTGACATAGGCGCGGGTGAGCGTCCGCCCGGCGGTCAGGGCGGCCAGCACCTCGTCCGCCACCGCGCCGGCCACCGCCGCCATGGGGGTGACGAAGGCCGGGCGGTGCGGCTGCACCGCCGCCCACATGCGCCGCGCCACCGGCCCGGTCAGCGGGCAGGCGCCGCCCGCCACCGCCCGGCGCAGCAGCGGCAGTTCCGCCACCAGCTCGGTCAGCACGGTCTGGAACCGCGCCACCGCCTGGGTGCGGGCGGCCTGAACCTCCGCCGCCGGCCCCTGGGCCTCGACGATCAGGTCGATGGGGCCGTGGTGCAGGTGCAGACGGCGGCCATCGGGCAGCAGGCGGTGAGATGCGGATTGCATGACATGCGCCTCCTGCGGCTACCAGCGGAAGTTGGTGCGGTTCATGGGCCAGGGGTTGGTGGCGCTGGCGAGCAGGTTGCGCTTGCGCGCCACGTCGCGCACCCGCTCCAGCGGCACCACCGACTCCATGTGGCCGCCGAGAGTGCGGTAGTCGTCCAGCCGCATGGTGAACTCGATGGGCGCCACGATGGCCGGCGTCGGCACGTAGCCGAAGGAGTTTTCCGGCATGCGCGTCACGTCCACCATGAAGGTGATGCCGCCGCCCGGCCAGACGTAGACCGGGGCGCCGCCGCTCGACACATAGGTCAGGGTATCCTTGACCGAGCGGGTGAGCTTCACCGGGTTCTCGGTCACCCCCGCCCGCAGCGAGCCGCCGGCGCCGCCGATGAAGACGACGGAACACAGCGCCGGCTCGCAGTTTTCCTGAATGCGGTCGACGGTCAGGCGCAACGGCTCCGGCATGGGCGCCGGCACCGGCTTCAGTGCCTCGTCCAGCACGAAGAAGGCGGCGTGGTCGCCGGTGGTGGAGACCATGAGCAGGGTCAGGCCCGGCCGCGCCTCCTTGGCGCTGAAGTCGCCGAGGATGGTGAGCGGGTCGGATATGTCGGTGCCGCCCCAGCCGGTGCCCGGCTCCGCCACCTGGAAGTAGCGGCCGGGGGTGGAGCGGCGGCCCTTGATGCTGATGCCGGTCGGCTGCACCCCCAGCACCTTGCCGGCCTGGTGTTCCGACAGCACGCCGGTGATGTGGTCGTCAACCACCACCACCTCGTCCACATGGTCGAACCACTGGCGGGCGAACATGCCGATGGTGGCCGAGCCGCAGCCGACGCGCATGCGGGTTTCCGGCTCGCCGTCGACGATGGGCGCCTTGCCGGCCTGCACGATGACGGCGGCGCCGTCGTCGATGGTCAGTTCCACCGCCTGCCGGTTGCACAGGTCCAGGATGGCCTGGCAGGTCATGCGGCCTTCCTTCTTGCTGCCGCCGGTCAGGTGGTTGACGCCGCCCACCGACAGCATCTGCGAGCCGTATTCGCCGGTGGTGACGTGGCCCACCGGCTCACCCTTGAACCGCACCAGGGCGCGCTCCGGGCCGAGGTGGCGGTCGGTGTCGATCTTCAGCTTGGCGCCGCAGTAGCTGAAGATGCCTTCCGTCACCACCGTCACCATGTCGACCCCGTCCGCCTCGCTGGAGACGATGAAGGGGGCCGGCTTGTAATCCGGGTACGTGGTGCCGGCACCGACGGCGGTGACGAAGCGGTCGCCGGGATTGACCAGATCGCCGTCCCAGTCGGTGCCGGCAGCCATGAAGGGCACCACCTGCTCGCCCTTCTCCAGGGTGCCTTCCAGCACCACCAGCGGATCGACGCGGGTCAGCTCGCCGCCCACGTTGGCATAGCGGTCGCAGGCGCCCGACTTGCCGTCGGCGATGTAGCACATGACCGGGCAGGCATCGCAGCGGATCTTGCCGGAGGCGTCGGTGACCGGCCCGGCCGGCGGGGCGGTGGTGGTGACGGACATGGCGTTACCCCTTCTCGCGCAGCGCCCGGCGCAGCCTGTCCGGCGTCACCGGCAGGTCGCGCACCAGCACGCCGGTGGCGTCGCGGATGGCATTCAGGATGGCCGGCGCGGTCGGGATCAGCACCTGCTCGCCGATGCCCTTGGCGCCGAACGGGCCGTGGCTGTCGGCATCCTCGATCAGGATGGTGCGGACCTCGGGCACGTCGCCGGCGGTCGGGATCAAATAATCGTGCAGGTTCTCGGTGCGGCCGGGGATGAACTCCTCCATCAGCGCGAGGCCGAGGCCCTGCGCCGCGCCGCCCTCCACCTGCCCCTCGATGAGCGTCGGGTTGATGGCGCGGCCGACATCGTGGGCGCAGACCAGCCGGCGCACGAAGACGCGGCCAAGCTCCACATCCACCTCCACCTCGGCCACATGGGCGCCCCAGCCGAAGGCGGCGTAGGGCTCGCCCTGGCCGTTGGCGTCGAGTGGCGAGGTCGGCGGGTCGAAGGTTTCCTCCGCCGCCAGGACATAGCCGTGGGCGTCGGCCGTCAGGGTGCGCAGGTCGAGCACCCGGTCGCCGGCCCGCAGGCAGGGACCGTCGAGCACCAGCGGCGTATCGGGCGCGGCGTTGAGGCGCAGCAGGATCTGGTCGCGCAGGGCCTTGCCGGCCAGGAAGGCCGCCTTGCCCGACACGAAGGTCTGGCGCGAGGCGGAGGTCTTGCCGGCATCGGGCGTCAGGTCGGTGTCGGCGCCGAGCAGGCTCACCTGCGCCACCGGCAGGCCGAGGGCGTCGGCACAGATCTGGGCGATCACCGTGTTGGAGCCCTGGCCGATGTCCACCGCCCCCTGGTGCAGCACGAGGCGCCCTTCCGCGGTCAGGCCGACGCGGATGGTGGAGGGGTTGGGCAGCGAGGTATTGCCGCAGCCGTACCACATGCCGGCGACGCCGACGCCGCGCCGCAGGGGGCCGTCGGACGCGGCGTTGAAGGCGGCGGCGGCGGCGCGGGCCTCTTGCCACGGCTGTCGCAGCGCCTCGAAGCAGCGCTTGATGCCGACGCCCTGGCCGAACACCTGGCCGGTGACGGTGGGCAGGCCGTTGTCCAGGGCGTTGCGCAGGCGGAAGTCCAGGCGGTCGAGGCCCAGCCTGTCGGCCAGTTCGTCGAACAGCGTCTCCTGCGCCACCGCCGACTGCGGCACGCCGAAGCCGCGGAAGGCGCCGGCCGGGGCGGTGTGGGTGTGGACGGCAAGCGACCGCGCCTCATAATTCGGATGGCGGTAAGGGCCGCTGGCGTGGACCGGCACCCGGTTGGCGACCGTCGGCCCCCACGAGGCATAGGCGCCGGTGTTGAACACGCCCTCGAACTCCATGGCCACCAGCCGGCCCTCGGCATCGGCGCCGATGCGGGCGGTGATGGCGGAGGGGTGGCGCTTGGTGGTGGTCGCCATGCTCTCGCTGCGGCTGTAGACCATGCGGGCCGGCTTGCCGGTCTTCCACGCCGCCAGCGCGATGTAGGGCTGCAGCGACAGATCAAGCTTGCTGCCGAAGCCGCCGCCGACGGCGGTCGGCAGGATGCGCACCGCCTCCGGCTCCAGCCCCAGAATGGCCGCCATGTCGTCGCGGTCCATGTAAGGCGCCTGGGTGCAGGCGGCGATCTCGATGCGGTCGCCGACGCGGCGGGCCCAGCCGGCTTCCGGCTCGATGTAGGCATGTTCGATGAAGCCGGTGGAATAGGTTCCCTCCACCACCGCATGGGCGGAGGGCATGGCGGCCTGCGGGTCGCCGTGGCGGACGAGACCGCGCACCAGCACGTTGCCGGCCCGCGCCGCATGGACGGCCGGCGCCCCTTCGGCCAGCGCCTCGGGCGGGGTGAGCACGGCGGGCAACGCCTCCCACGCCACCGGGAAGGCGGCGAGGTCGAGGTGGCGCAGCGCCGTTTCCTCGCCCACCACGGCGGCCACCGCCTCGCCCTTGAAGCGGCATTCGTCGACGGCGAACACCGGCTGGTCGGCCAGCGGCGGGATGACGCCGAACAGGTTGCGGCCGGGGATGTCGGCGGCGGTCAGCACCGCCTCGACGCCGGGATGGGCGCGGACGAAGGCGTCAAGGTCGCCCAGGCGGAAGCGGGCGCGGTGGTGCGGGCTGCGGATCACCCGCACCAGCAGGCTGCCCGCCGGCCAGGCGTCGGCGCCGAACACATCGGTGCCGAGCACCTTGGGCAGCCCGTCCAGGCGGTCGAGCCGGCTGCCGACCGCCGCCCCCGCCGCCGCCGTCACCGCCTCGGGCAGCGGGTCGTTGGCGTGCATGACGGCCTGGATGATCTTGGCATAGCCGGTACAGCGGCACAGCACGCCGCCGAGGGCATCCTTCACCTGCACCTCGGTCGGGTGCGGACATCGCCGCAGCAGCGCCGTCGCGGCCATCAGCATGCCGGGGGTGCAGATGCCGCACTGGGCAGCGCCGTAGCGCAGGAAGGCCTGCTGCAGGCGGTGCGGCGTGCCGTCGGCGGCCAGCGCCTCCACCGTCTCGACGCGAGCCCCTTCCAGCCGCCCGGCCTGGACCATGCAGGCGCATACCGGCTCGTCGTCCAGCAGCACGGTGCAGGCGCCGCAGTCGCCGGCATCGCAGCCGACCTTGGTGCCGGTCAGGCCCATCTGCTCGCGCAGCACCTGAGTCAGGCGGCGCATGGGCTCCACCTGCAGCGTGACCGCCCGGCCGTTGAGGGTGAAGGACACCGGCACGGTGGCGGTCACCTCCACCGGGCGGAGGGCGGCGGGGCGGAGGTCGAGGGTCATCGCAGGGCCTCCTCGCAGCGGCTGAGCGCGCGGCGGACAAGGGTCAGGGCGGCCTCGCGGCGGTAGGCGGCGGTGGCGCGCACGTCGTCGATGGGGCTCAAGGGGGCGGCGTCGGCCTCTTCCACCAGCGCGGCGAGGCCCTGCGGCGGGCGGCCGGTCAGGCGCCGTTCCAGCCCGTCCAGCCGCCGGGCGACCGGGGAACAGGAGCCGACGGCGATGCCGGCGCCGGTGATGACGCCGTCGCGCCGCCGCAGCACCACCGACACCATGGCGATGGAGATGACGAGGTAGTGGCGGGCGCCCAGCTTGAGGAAGTCGGACGCGCCGTCGCCGCCGCCGTCGGGCACGATGATCGCCGTCACCAGCTCGCCCGGCACCAGGGTCGTCCGCCGCACGCCGGTGACGAAATCGGCCAGCGGCTGGACGCGGAGGCCGGCCGGGCCGCTGATCTCCACCCGCGCGTCCAGGGCGAGCAGGGCGGCGGTGCCGTCGGCGGCGGGGGAGGCATTGCAGATGTTGCCGGCGACGGTGCCGGCGTTCTGGATCTGCACCGAGCCGACCTCCCGCGCCGCCAGCTTCAGGCCGTCGAACCACGGCGGCAGGTCGGCGCGCAGGACGTCGGTCCAAGTGGTCAGGGCGCCGATGCGCCAGCTGTCGCCCGCCGGCCCGTTGTCGCACCGGATGCCGCGCAGGTCGCGCAGGCCGGAGATGTCGAGAATGTCGTCGCCGATCACCGCCTCGCCCAACGCCGGGTAGACGTCGGTGCCGCCGGCGATGATGCGGAAGGGCCGTTCCGCCAGGCATTCCAGCGCCTGATCGACGCTGTGGACGCGCACGTATTTCGCCATGCCATGGTCCCCGTGGTTGCGTCACGCGGGAAGAAAGGGGGCCGCCTGTCGGGAGGGTGAGCGGGAGCAGGCGGCCCCCAGGATCGGGCGGGTGCGGCGGCCGGGTAGGAACAGCCACCGCACCGGCGCCCGGAACGGTCAGCGCCTCACGGCACCACCTCCGCCAGCCGCTCGGCCGGCGGGGTGTTGCGCGATCGGCCGGTGCGGACCAGCCCGTCGATGATCGTCATGCTGATCCCCGGCAGGTCGCCCAGGCGGACGCTCTCCAGCAGATCCTTGCCGGCCGAGTGCTGGGCGCGGTCCATGATGACGAAGTCGGCGGCGCGGCCGACCTCGATCAGGCCGCAGTCGAGGTCGCGCATGCGGGCGGTGTTGCCGGTGGCGAAGCAGAACGCCACTTCCGCCGGCACGTCGCCCAGGCTCGACAGCATGCTGACCATGCGCAGGATGCCGAGCGGCTGCACGCCGGAGCCCGCCGGGCTGTCGGTGCCGAGGATGACCCGTTCCGGCGCCCCCAGTTCGAAGGCGGTGCGCATGGCGAACAGGGCCATCTTCTCGTTGCCGTTGTGGACGATCTCGATGCCCCGGTGGCAGCTTTCGCACAGGCAGCGGATCTGGTTCTGCGGCAGGGCGGTGTGGCCGCCGTTGATGTGGCCGATGATGTCGGCATCCGCCTCCAGCACCACGTCGGCGTCGATAAGGCCGGAGCCGGGGATCGACGGGCCGCCGGTGTGGATGGTGGACTGGATGCCGTACTTGCGGGCCCAGGCGACCATCTGGCGGGCTTCCTCGCCGGCCTTGACGCTCCCGAGCCCGACCTCGCCCAGCAGCCTGACGCCGGCGGCGGCCATTTCCTTGAAGTCTTCTTCGGTCATGCCCTGTTCGATGACCGGTGCCCCGGCATGCACCTTCACCCCGCCCGGACGGGCGTTGAGGAAGGCGCGCTGGGCGAAGATCGCCATGGCCTTGACGCCGACGATGTCCTTCGGCCGGCCGGGCACATGCACCTCGCCGGCCGAGACCATGGTGGTGACGCCGCCATGGAGGAAGCTGTCGATCCAGCCCAACTGGTTCTGGCGCGGCGTCCAGTCCCCCAGCACCGGGTGGACGTGACTGTCGATGAGGCCCGGCGCGACGGTGGTGCCGCGGGCGTCGACCACCCGGTCGGCGGCGCCGGTGTCGCAGTCGGCCTCGCGGCCCACCTGCGTGATCCTGCCGTCGACGCAGACGATGCAGTCGGCGTCGAGGATGGGGTTCTTCACGTCGCCCGACAGCAACAGACCAATGTTGCGGACGACCAGTTTACCGGCGGTACTCGGCTGCGCGACGGCTGCCATGCTTCGCCTCCTGTTCGTGCGGCTGCCGGTTTCGCACGCCCCGTTCGATGCGGGATCAGCGCCGGCAACTCGTTAGTATGCTATCGTTGTGAAGCAAGTGTTCCAGAAGGTGACGGCGGACGCAAGTCCCTTTCTCGACGCGGGAGCGGCACGAAAGGCGATGTCGGCCGTCTCGGCGGGGCGGGCGGCGGCAAAGGGCCTGATTTGCGTCCGGTTGACGGCCCTTCATTCGTTTGCATACACTCAATCAGGCCCAAGCGCGGAGGACTCCGTCATGACCGCCCCCACTCCCCCTGTTACCGCCCCTGCCCCCGCTGCCGTCCAGGCGCTGGCCGGCCGCCGCGCCGCCGCCGGGCGGGTGTCGCTGACGCCGGAGGTGGATTTCGTCCGCATCCGCTTCGCCGGCGACTCGGGCGACGGCATCCAGCTGACCGGCACCCGCATGGCGGCCTCGTCGGCGCAGTTCGGCAATGATTTCGCCACCTTCCCCGACTATCCGGCGGAAATCCGCGCCCCCGTGGGCACCACCTACGGCGTCTCGGCCTATTCCATCAACATCGGCCAGACGGAAATCCTCACCGCCGGCGACAGCCCCGACGTGCTGGTGGCGCTCAACCCGGCGGCGCTGAAGGTCAACCTGGCCGACGTGCGCGACGGCGGCCTGGTGGTGGTGGACGAGGGCACCTTTACCGACCGCGACCTCAAGAAGGCCGGCTACGACGGCAACCCGCTGGAGGACGGCAGCCTCGGCCGCCACCGGGTGCTGCGGCTCGACATTTCCGCCCTGACGCTGGCGGCGGTGAAGGACTTCGGCCTCGGCCAGAAGGACGGCCTGCGCTGCAAGAACATGTGGACCCTCGGCCTGGTGCTGTGGATGTTCGGCCGCGGCACCGAGGCGGTGGAGGCGTGGCTCGGCCGCAAGTTCAAGGACACCGTGCGCGACTCCAACCTCGCCGCCTTGAAGGCCGGCCATGCCTACGGCGAGACCATGGAGCTGAGCGGCGACGTGCGCCGCTTCGACATCCCCGCCGCCCAGGTGGCGCCGGGCACCTACCGCACCGTCACCGGCGCCGAGACGCTGTCGTGGGGCCTGTGGGCGGGGGCGCGGCTGGCCGGGCTGCCGCTGTTCCTCGGCTCCTACCCCATCACGCCGGCGTCTTCCATGCTGCACACCCTGGCGCGCATGAAGGACCGCGGCGTCACCACCTTCCAGGCGGAGGACGAGATCGCCGCCATCTGCGCCGCCATCGGCGCCTCCTACGGCGGGGCGCTCGGCGTCACCACCAGTTCCGGCCCCGGCGTGGCGCTGAAGACGGAAGCCATCGGCCTTGCCATCGCGACGGAACTGCCGCTGGTGATCGTCGACGTCCAGCGCGGCGGCCCCTCCACCGGCCTGCCGACCAAGACCGAGCAGGCGGACCTGCTGCAGGCGGTCTACGGCCGCAACGGCGACGCCCAGATCCCGGTGATCGCCGCCGCCACCCCCGGCGACTGCTTCCACTGCGCCATCGAAGCGGTGCGCCTGGCCATCCGCCACATGACGCCGGTGATGCTGCTGTCGGACGGCTACATCGCCAATGCGGCGGAGCCCTGGCGCCTGCCGGCCATGGAGTCGCTGACGCCCTTCCCCACCACCTTCCGCACCGAGCCGCAGGGCTTCCATCCCTTCCTGCGCGACGCCGACACCCTGGCGCGGCCGTGGGTGAAGCCCGGCACCCCCGGCCTCGCCCACCGCATCGGCGGCATCGAGAAGGATTACGACAGCGGCAACATCTCCTATAGCCCCGCCAACCACCAGCGCATGACCGACGCCCGCATGGGCAAGCTGACGGCCATCGCCCGCGACCTGGCGCCGCTGACCGTCGACCAGGGCGAGCGCAGCGGCGAGGTGGCGGTGGTCGGCTGGGGCTCCACCTACGGCGCCATCCGCGTGGCGGTGGGGCGAGCACGGGCGGCCGGCAAGGCGGTGTCGCATATCCACCTGCGCCACCTGTGGCCGCTGCCGCCGGACCTGGGCGACCTGCTCGCCGGCTTCCGCCATGTGGTGGTGCCGGAGCTGAACACCGGCCAGCTGGCGACCCTGCTGCGGTCGGAACTGCTGCGCGACGTGCGCTCGCACACCAAGGTGCAGGGCCAGCCCTTCAAGGTGGCGGAAATCGCCGCCGTTCTCGCCTCCCTGACGGAGTGACCGCCATGGGCATCCAGAGCGATACCCCCCGCCTCCTCACCGACAAGGATTTCGCCTCCGACCAGGACGTGCGCTGGTGCCCCGGATGCGGCGATTACGCCATCCTGAAGGCGGTGCAGCGCACCCTGCCGCAGATCGGCGCGACGCCCGATACCACCGTCTTCGTCTCCGGCATCGGCTGTTCGTCGCGCTTCCCCTATTACATGGCGACCTACGGCTTCCACACCATCCACGGCCGCGCCCCGGCGGTGGCGACGGGGCTCAAGATCACCAACCCCGACCTTGACGTCTGGGTGGTGACCGGCGACGGCGACGGGCTTTCCATCGGCGGCAACCACATGCTGCACGCCCTGCGGCGCAACATCGACCTCAACATCCTCTTGTTCAACAACGAGATCTACGGCCTGACCAAGGGCCAGTACTCGCCCACCTCGCCCTGCGGCACCCGCTCGCCGTCGAGCCCCGGCGGTTCCGTCGACGCGCCGCTGATGCCCTGCGTCTTCGCGCTGGGGGCCGGCGCGCGGTTCGTGGCGCGCGGCGGCGACACCCTGCTCAAGCAGCTGCCGGAGGTGCTGAAGCGCGCCCACGCCCACAAGGGCGCGTCGTTCGTGGAGATCCTGCAGAACTGTGTCATCTACAACCCCGGCGCCTTCGATGCCGTCACCGACAAGAAGACGGCGCCCGACAGCGTGCTGTTCGTCGAGCACGGCAAGCCCATGCTGTTCGGCCGCGACGGCCGCAAGGGCCTGGTGCGCAGCCCCGACGGCTTCGGCCTGGCTGTGGCGACGGTGGGCGAGAACGGCGTGACCGAGGCCGACGTGCTGGTCCACGACGAGACCAACCGCCTGCTCGGCATGGCGCTGGCGGCCCTGCGGCCGCCGCTGTTCCCCATGGTGATGGGGGTGATCCACTGCGCCCCCGGCGACAGCTTCGAAACCGCCTGCCGGGCGCCGGAGGTGCCGGCCGGCGGCGATGCGGCCGCCGACATCATGGCCCTGCTGCACGCCGGCGACACCTGGACAGTCCCCTGAGGGACGGCCGGTGCCGCCGGTCATGCGGAGTGCATATACGCCTCAGCCGGTGATGAACCAGCCGGCCTGCACCTGCTCCCGCATCACGCCGAGCAGGGTGATGGTGTCGCCGTCGGCGAACACCACCAGGCCGGCGGCCATCGTAGGCCTGCTTCCCGCCGACCGCGATCCCGTGGAAGCGCGAGGGAAGGCGCCAGCGGGAGGCGATGAACCGTGACGCGACGTCACAAGGTGACATGAGGATGAAATGGAGCAATCTGACGTCCGGAAACCCGTCCTGGGTCCTCAGTCGTTTTCGGCTCGGTTACCGGATCCGCCGCGCCTCCATCTCGACTTGGCCGCTGCTTGCGTGGATGACCCGGTAGCCGCCTTCGCCCGGCACGTAGTGGAAGCAGGTCTCCTCGCCATCGCGCACCTCCGCCCAGGTCGCGCACATAGCGTCGCCTGCGAGACGCCAAGTACCCTCCGCAGTCCGACGCTGACCGCCCGCGTTGCTCCATCGTGCGGATGCCGTTCCGTCCTGGCGGTATTCGGCAATACCCTGTGCTCGCTCATTTCTCCAGGCCCACCGAGTGTCGCCGGAGAACATGCTGGCAAGTTCCGCGCCACTTACTCTTTCCTCAGCGACCGTTTTTGTGGCTTCCGGCGCGGACACAGTCCGCGCGCCAACCGTAGGAGTCGGGTTCTGAGCACATCCTGCAAGAGAAAGCGCGGCAGCAGTAAGGGCTACGGCAAGTCCAGGGCTACGCATCGTGCGGCACTCCCCTAATGTGTCCTGCAACGGTAGCTCCCAGCCAGCCACCATTTGAAATGCACATGCGACGACGCAAGCCCTAGCTGACGGATGATCTGCCTCCTCCGATTGGCCCGACTCCTGTCTCATTGCACCTGATGGCCGGCTAGATCTACGGAACATCCACGCCAACTGACGTACCCTGTATCTTCACTCAGGTAGCGGCGCCGGACCGACCAGAGTAGCTTTGCGTCCCGGCATTGAGCCACTCCAGCGCCACAGGCAGGGACGCCTCCCTCCCCATGACGAAGACCATGCTCCCCCGCGGCCTTGCCCCTGACGACTTGCAGGAGCTGGCCCGCGAAATCGAGGCCGCTGTCATGCGCCACCGCCCGGTTAACCTGACGGAGTGCCGGGCCGGCGCGAACACCTACGCCGGCGAGCACCTGGCGCACCTGCCGGACGATCAACGGGCGCTTGCGGTGGCGCAGGCTGTCGAGTCGATGGCCGCCAGACTGGGGCGAGCCGAGCGCCCCTGTCGCCGCCTGCTCCACTGAAGCCGGAGCCGTCGGGTATAGCGGTAGGCTGAGCCTGAGCAGTGATGGTGGCGATCCCATTCATGACGGCGCGCGAACTACTTCTTCGCGGGATCGTCCTGGGGTTTCTCTGTCGGCCGCGGTTGCTGCGGCGGCGGCGGTTGCAGCTGTGGCGGCGCCTGCAGCGGCGTCAAGGATAGTTGCGGAAGCTTGTCTATTTCTTTCTCTATGAGCGCTGCTGATGTGGTCAATATATACTCCTTGTATCGCAAATAATCTTCTGGCCCTATTTTCTCGGTAAGTCGATCGACGCAGAGAACAAAATTTTGATCTCGCGCCCATTGAAGGCCTTGGCTTCGCCTGGTCAGCGCTAGAATGGAAGTAGCCAGCGCACGCGCATACACAAGCTCGGCCGATGACTTCTGCGATGCAGTGGGTTCTGAGCTGGTGTTTTCGAGCGCACCCTTGGCCGAAAGCGCCAGTTGGCTGGCAATGGCTTCGGCTACATCTGGTGGAGGCTCGGCGCAGAACGACCCCTTGGGGTTTCCATTCACCCGGAACATGATCGTCCGGTGCGATGCGCTAGTCGCGATTACACCGATCTCGGCAGTGTGTCGTGTAAACAGGCCAGGTACATGTCGCTCATAGAGCACTTCTTCACGTGGCGCCGAGCACGCCGGCACGCTCGATAGCGCCAGTACCGACATCAGCAGCTTTTGATATCGCATGGCCGAGGTCTCCGTAACTTAGAGCAAACTATCATCGCCGTTTCTAGACACGTTGTGTGGGCGCATGCTTGCTAAGTCGCGGGAGGCTATGCCTACCTCACCAGCATCCTTCGATCGCTTTCGATTAATGGTGGCGCAACCCGACTTGGGGAATGGTGCTCGGCCGGTGGCACGAGATCATGAAAACGGGCCGCCGAAAATGCAGGGATGTGGGGGCCTGAGGGGTGTCGCCTAACTTCTGCAGGTGCTGAAAGTCCCTGCACCCGGAGACGCGGCACCGCGGGGGACCGGATATCAGGTCGCCAAAGTGGCAAGTTGAACAACGACCGCTTCACGGCTGGGACAGCCAAGCGCACCGGCAACTCGGGACGAGCGATGCAGCGGGTCGCGGCCCGCGCGTGTTCTCGCCGCCCGAAAAAGGGGCGGAAATAGACGAGGGGCTGATGGTTGGCGAAACCGGCCCACCGACTTCGTCCGCATCCACGTTTCTGATCATGACCCGCGCCCGACCGGTGGGAGGGGGAGGGGGAAAAGTCCGCGGCCGAACGGACCCTGCGACCGCCAGGAGTATCACGTGGAGTTTCGGAGCCCGCTGTTTGATGTCCGGGTGCGACCCCGCGAACCGCGGCCGCCGCAAGGGGAGATCGTTCCCGGCTGTTCCGAGGCAATCCCATGCAGGGCCTGAGGGCAAATTTGGGAAAAGGTCGCCCGCTCTAACCAAAAATCAAAGGCTGGGCGGGCAGGTGGCGGAGGGAGAGGGATTCGAACCCTCGATACGGCTCAACACCGTATACACACTTTCCAGGCGTGCGCCTTCAACCACTCGGCCATCCCTCCGCACGAGGAGAGGGGATGCGCACCCGTCTTTGCGGGTCGATCCCCCGCCTGGAAGGCCGGCACTATATAAGCAGCCGGCGCCCCTGGCAATATCCGATTTTGCCAATTTTCACGCCGGTTTCTCCAGCGTTTGCAGGCCCTTGGCTCAGCGGGCGGCGAGCTGGCTGCCAAGCCGGGTGCTGTCCAGCTCGGCCAGGGCGTTGGTGCGGATGATCACCCGCAGGGCCTGGATGTAATCGGGCCCGCGCTCCGAATAGTGGTGCAGGTGGCCGGCCAGGTCGTGGCCGCTCAGGTCCTTGCCGGCCGTGCGCAGGCGCCAGCGTTCGTCGCGGAAATCGGCATAGGCGCGGTGGGTGTTGAGGTTGCGGACGTAGGACCGCACCGCGTCCAGCAGCGTCGGGAAGGCGCGGATGCGGTTGTTGTAGTTGGGGTCGGTGGGCGGCACGCCGGTGGCGATGCCCGGCACCCGCGGGTCGGTGGTCCACTGGCCGAACAGGGCGTTGGCCTCGCGGGCGAAGCGCGAGGTGCCCCAGCCGCTTTCCTCGATGGCCTGGGCGAGCGCCAGCGACGGCGGCACCGCGTCCACCTTGCGCAGCAGCTTCGGGATGCTGCCGTCGGCCACCCGGTAATCGTCGGCCATCCGCCGCACCCAGTCGAGGTCGCTCGGGTGGACCGGCTCGCCGCGCGACAGACGGCTGTCGATCTCGATCAGGCGGGCGCGGTCGCGGCTGACTTCCTCGTTCACCCGCAGCACCAGCGGCAGCACGGTGCGGATGAACACGCTCTTGCGCAGCTCGGGGTCGTTCACGTGCGGCATGTCCGCCGGCACGGCGGAAAGGTACAGGCGCGGCACGCCGTTGCCCTCGATCACCCCGGCGATGTCGTAGCCGAGCGCGTCATACAGGCGCCGCACCTCGCGCACGCTTTCGGCCGACACCGGCCCGAAGCGGTCGATGGGCAGCGAGATGCGCACCGGCAGCGGCGGCGGCTCGGGGAAGGACAGCTTGCTCATCACCGCCGGGCGCAGGTTGCGCGCCTCCACCCCGTCGGAGGCATAGACCTGGCGCAGCGCCGGCACCGACCCGGACATGGCGGCACGCAGCTCGCCCCGCACCGGCGCGCCGGGGGCGTAGGGGGCGGCAAAGTCCACCAGCGCAACGCCATACAGCGTCACCACGCAGGCGCCCACGAAGCCAAGGGCGATACGGTCGTACCATCGACCGGACATCGGAGTCGTCATTCCGCGGTCTCTTCTCTGGTCGGCCGGCAACCGCGCCTTGGCGCGTGCGGTCGCGCTGCCGGGGCGGGCCGGGTATCCCCCTTCATTCTCCTGTCGCACAGGGCCGGCGGGGAGCCGCCGGCATCGGTCCGGCGACTGTCGGCCAGCCGCGCCGGACCCTCGCCCGGCCACGTCAGACCGAGGGGGATGATACGGATACCACCTCCTGCGTCAACCATGGCTACCCCCTTCGACTGTCGTCAGCCGGCGCTCAGGCATGAGAACGCCGCGCGACTCGGCGCTCTGCGGCCTCCGTCATGGCAGGGGAATGGGGCAGAGGAAGGGCCGCGCGGCGGCAGCGGCAGGGTGATTCAGGGGCGGATGATGCCCAGGCGCAACAGTTGTGCCACCGGAGTCGCTCGCCTGGCGGACAAAAGACGGCGGCCGGAGAAGCCCTCTCCGGCCGCCGTCGTGTCGATCGGCAGGGACCGCGCGCGAGGCGTCGGTCAGTTCACCGCTTCCACCAGCCGCACTTCCGGCACGAAGTGGCGCAGCATGTTCTCGATGCCGTTCTTCAGCGTCATGGTGGAGCTGGGGCAGCCCGAGCAGGCGCCCTGCATGTGCAGGTAGACGACGCCGTCCTCGAAGCCGCGGAACACGATGTCGCCGCCGTCGCGGGCCACCACCGGGCGCACGCGGGTCTCGATCAGTTCCTTGATCTGGGCCACGATCTCGTCGTCGTCGCCGTCGTTCAGGCTGTCGAGGGCGACGGTGTGGATGACCGGCACGCCGCTGGTGTAGTGCTCCATGATGGCGCCGAGGATCATCGGCTTCAGCACCTGCCAGTCGCGGCCCTCTTCCTTGGTCACCGTCACGAAGTCGGCCCCGAGGAACACCGCCGTCACGCCATCGACGCCGAACAGGCGGGTGGCGAGCGGCGACGGCGCCGCCTTGTCGGCGGAGGTGAAATCGGCAGTGCCCTGCGGCATGACCTGCCGGCCCGGCAGGAACTTCAGCGTGGCAGGGTTCGGGGTCGGCTCGGTCTGGATGAACATGGGTGGTCCTTCGTCGTCGTCTCTCGCGCCGCCGCAGGGGCGTCTATTCCTGAGTCTCTTGCTTGGTCGGTATGTGGTCCACGACGGCCGAAACGTCAAGCCAGCCGGCGGATGTCGTCTGCCGACAGGGTGCCCGGCACGATGGTCACCGGCACCCGCAGCCTGGACGACATGCGCCCGGTCAGCGCCGACACCAGCGGCCCCGGCCCTTCCGGCCCGGTGCCGGCGGCCAGCACCAGGATGGAGATGCCGGGCTCGTCCTCGATCAGGCGCAGCAGCTCGTCCTGCGCCTTGCCCTCGCGGATGAACAGGATGGGCATGCGGCCGCACAGCTTCACCACCTCCGCCGACAGGCGCTGCAGCAGCTGCTCCGCCTCCTCGCGGCTTTCGTCCTGCATGCGGGCCCCGATGGCGGCGAAATGCTGGAATTCCGCCGGTTCCACCACCTTCAGCAGGGCGACGGCGCCGCCGGTGGAGCGGGCGCGGCAGGAGGCATAGGTCAGCGCCGCCTGCATCTCCTCGGTCTCGTCGACGACCACCAGGAAGGTGCGGGGCGACGTCGGGGCGCCCGTCGGGGCGGCAGGGGAGGCATCGTCGCTCATGAAGGGGGGAACCTCCGGGTCAAGTCTTGCGGAAAATCAGGCCGGCGATCCAGCCGGCGGCGACGGCCAGCAGGATGGCCGCCAGGCCGTACAGCACCGACTGCCGGTAGGCGAAGTGGAAGATCTCGGCGCCGATGCCGACCTTGCTGATGACCAGCGGCGTCACCTCGGCCGACACCACCTCGCCGTCGCGCACCAGATAGACCTCCACCATGTAGGTGCCGGTGGGAACGTTGGACGGGAAGTACAGCTCCGACCGGAACAGGCGGTTGGCGAGCATGCGCACCCCCTCCTCCCGCTCCAGGTACAGGCCGGCCTCGGTCTTCAGCCGCACCAGCGCCTCGCGGAAGGCGGCGACCTCGGCCGGGGTGGCGAGGCTGCCGTCGGCGGGGCGCAGGTCCAGGTTGTCGGTGCCGATGCGGTGGCGTTCGCGCAGGCTTTCGGCCATGAAGTCGGTGAAGGCGCGCGAGCTGGCGACCTTGTAGAAGCTGGGCACGCCGGTGAAGGTGACGGATTCGGTGTTGGCCCAGATGAGGCCGGCCACCTTGTCCTTCTTGCGCACCACCGCCGGCTGGTCGGGGCCGCGCACCACCAGCACCACGTCGCCGGGGCCGTCGGTGGCGCCGAACAGCAGCACGTCGGTGCCGGCAAAGCCGGTGGTGATGGCGACCAGATGCTTGGACAGGTCGGCCACCAGCGGCTGTTCCACCGCCCGCGCCGCCATCAGCGTCAGCCACAGCGCCCCCACCACGGCGGCGATCAGGCCGGCCAGGCGAGCGAGGAACAGGGGACGGCGAACGGCAGCGCGCAACGGCAACCTCGGCCGGAGGGGGATCGGATCGATCGGTCCTTCAGTCATAGGCCAGGACGCGGCGGTACGGAAGGGCCAGTTGCAGCCCGCCCCGCCGCCCGCCGCGCCGCTGCGCCTCAGACCCGCAGGAAGCCGACGGTGTCATAGACCTCGTCGATGGTCGGCTGCGCGATGGCGCGGGCCCGTTCGGCACCGCGGGCCAGCACCTTGTCGATCTCCGACACGTCGTCGAGCAGGCGCTTCATCTCGGCGTTGATGGGGCCGAGCACGTCCACCGCCACGTCGGTCAGGATGCCCTTGAACTCGCTGAACGGCTTGCCGCCCACTTCCGCCACCGCCTCGGTGAACGACACGTCGCGCAGGGCGGCGTAGATGTTCACCAGGTTGCGGGCCTCGGCGCGGCCTTCGAAGCCGTCGGCGTCGGCGGGCAGCGGCTCGGGGTCGGTCTTGGCCTTGCGGATCTTCTGGGCGATGGTGTCGGCATCGTCGGTCATGTTGATGCGCGAGTAATCACTTTCCGCCGACTTGCTCATCTTGGCGGTGCCGTCGCGCAGGGACATGACGCGGGTGGCGGCGCCGAAGATCAGCGGCTCCGGCTGCGGGAAGACCTCGCGGCCGAAGTCGGTGTTGAACTTCTGGGCGATGTCGCGGGCCAGTTCCAGGTGCTGCTTCTGGTCCTCGCCCACCGGCACGTGGGTGGCCTTGTACAGCAGGATGTCGGCGGCCATGAGGTTCGGGTAGGCGTAGAGGCCGACGCTCGCGTTCTCGCGGTTCTTGCCGGCCTTCTCCTTGAACTGGGTCATGCGGTTCAGCCAGCCGATGCGGGCGACGCAGTTGAACACCCACGCCAGCTGGGCGTGGCCCGCCACCGCCGACTGGTTGAACAGCACCTGCTTTTCCGGGTCGATGCCGGCGGCGATGAAGCTGGCCGTCACCTCGCGCGTCGCCTGGGTCAGCGCGGCGGGGTCCTGCCAGACGGTGATGGCGTGCATGTCGACGACGCAGAAGACGCACTCGAACTCGTTCTGCAGCCGCACCCAGTTGCGGATGGCGCCGAGATAGTTGCCGAGGTGCAGGTTGCCCGTGGGCTGAACGCCCGAAAAGATGCGGCTCATCGTGTGTGGGTTCCGTCTGGCTGTGGATGTCGCCGGCGGGTGGAGGGCCGGCCCGGCAACGGAGGTAGCCCATGGCCGCCGGGGCGTCAACCGCGGCCGCTGCAGGGCTGCCGCGACTCGGCCCTTGCCAGCGGCGGCCGGGCGGCGGACCATGCGGGGATGAAGGCGCCCCCCATCCGGGTCGAGGTGCGTTCCTACCGCCCCCGCCAGGCGGAGGACACGCACACCCACGACCACCACCAGATCGTGCTGCCGCTGGCCGGCGGCATGCCGCTGCACGTCGGCGACCGCGCCGATACGGTGCGCGACGGCCGCGGCGTGTTCCTGGCGCCGCAGGTGCCCCACCGCTTCCGGGTGGAGGGCCAGGGCAACCGCTTCCTGGTGGTGGATTTCGCCAGCCACGCCGCCGGGCTGCCGCAGCGCCTGCTGCCGCGGCTGGCGGCCGGCACGTTCTTTTCCCTGGGGCAGCCGGCGCAGCATCTGGTGCGCTATCTGGCCGAGATCGGCGGCACCGCCGATGCCGCCACCGCCCACCACGCCCTCAGCCTGCTGCTGCTGGAGGCGCAGCCGACTGGCGGCGAGGCTCCGGCGGCGGTGCCGGCCTCGGCGCGGGTGGCGGCGGCGGTGGCCTGCATCGATGCCCGGCTCGATCAGCCGCTGTCGGTGGCGGAGGTGGCGCAGGCCGCCGGCCTCAGCCCCAGCCACCTGCAGGCGGAGTTCCGGCGGCTGCTCGGCTGCGGGGTGGCGGAATACCTGCGCCGCACCCGGCTGGACCGGGCGGCGGCGCTGCTGGCGGGCAGCGACATGCCGATCGTGGAGGTGGCGCTCGCCTGCGGCTATGCCGACCAGACCGCCCTCACCCGCGCCCTGAGGAAGGAGCGCGGGGTGACGCCGGCAGCCTTGCGGCGACAGGGGGCGGCGGGCGGATGATCCCGCCCGCCCCACCGCCCGCGCCGGCTTGCGGCGGCGTCAGTCGAGGCCGTGGCGGCCCATTTCCAGGAACTTGTCGCGGCGCTTGGCGCGCAGCACGCCGCCCTCGGTGGTGATGAGGCCGGTCAGGTGGCGGTCGATGCAGTCGCCGACGGCGTCGATGGCGCTCTTGCGCGAGCGATGGGCGCCGCCCAGCGGCTCCGGCACGATCTCGTCGATGACGCCCAGGCGGTGCAGGTCCTGGGCGGTGAGCTTCAGGGCCTCGGCGGCGGCCTGGGCCTGGTCGCCGGAGCGCCACAGGATGCCGGCGCAGCCTTCCGGGCTGATGACGGAATAGATCGAGTGCTCCAGCATCAGCACCACGTTGGCGGCGGCCAGCGCAATGGCGCCGCCCGAACCGCCTTCGCCGATGACGCAGGAAATCAGCGGCACCCGGATGTCGAGGCAGGTTTCGATGGCGCGGGCGATGGCCTCGGCCTGACCGCGTTCCTCCGCCGCCACGCCGGGATAGGCGCCGGCGGTGTCGACCAGGGTGATGACCGGCAGGCGGAACTTGTCGGCCATGCGCATCAGGCGGCGGGCCTTGCGGTAGCCGTCGGGCATGGCCATGCCGAAGTTGTGCTTCACCCGCGTCTCGGTGTCGTGGCCCTTTTCCTGGCCGATCACCATGACGCTGCGGCCGCGGAACCGGCCGACGCCGCCGACGATGGCTTCGTCCTCGGCATAGGTGCGGTCGCCGGCCAGCGGCTGGAAGTCCTCGATCAGCTGGGTGACGTAGTCGAGGCAATGGGGGCGGTCGGGATGGCGCGCCACCTGCGTCTTCTGCCACGGCGTCAGCTTGGCGTAGGTCGCCTTCAGCTGCTTTTCCACCTTGGCCTGAAGGCGGGCGACTTCGTCCGCGATATTGATGCCGTCGTCGTCCGACAGGTGGCGCAGATCGGCGATCTTGCCTTCCAGCTCGGCGATGGGCTTTTCAAAGTCGAGAAAGTTCATGGCGTCCCGGGTTCGTCCGTGTGCGGCCCAAGGGATAACACAGCCGGCGCACGGGTGAAGCCCAAAAACGGCAGGAGGGATCGCCGTGATCGGCCCAGGTACGGTCCGCAGCCCTTGACGGCGCCGCCAATTGTTGGTCAAATTACCAACATGGGGGCGAGACTGCTGTTGGATGAGCGGCACATTGTTGCCGACGACGCATTTGTCGAACTGCGGGTCTGGCAGGTGCCGGCTCCCGTCCGCGCGTCGTTCCACGGCTACAAATACTCGCTGGCCTACGTGGTGCAGGGCGTTTGTGTCCTGCGCTACGATAATGAGGCCGGCAAGGGCGATCACCGCCATCTGGGCGATCGTGAGGAGCCCTATCGCTTCACTACCCCCGCCGCCCTGCTGCGGGATTTCTGGGCCGATGTGGACGCATGGAGGCTGAAGCCATGACGACCGTCACCGTATCGGTGGCCCATCGCGACGAGGTCACCCGCCGCGCCCTGGCCGCCTTCGCCGGCGAGCCGCAGGGCGTCCGCATCTCGTTCGAGAGCGTCGAGGCGCTGTGGAAAACCCTCACGCCCAAGCGGTGGGACGTGCTGCGCGCCATGACAGGCCAGGGGCCTCTCAGCCTTCGGGAGGTGGCGCGGCGGGTCGGGCGGGATGTAAAGACGGTCCACGGCGACGCCCACCTGCTGCTGGACGCCGGCCTGCTCGACCGCACCGACGACGGGCGCCTGCTGTTCCCTTACGACGCCGTCCACGTGGACTTCACCCTGAAGGCGGCGTGAGCGGCCGTACTCACGCACCGCCTGTGGGCTGCTCCCGCGGGCCGAGGTCCACCCCTGGCGCATCGAAGAAGTCGTCCCACCCCGCCTGCACCGGCACGAGGATGCGGCGGGTGCCGTCCTTGACCACGGCCACCTCCGTCACCCCGGCGGGGAAGGCGAGGTCCTCCGGCAGTCGCACGGCCTGCAGGCCGTCGCTGTCGAACAGGCTGGTGCGATGTGCCATGGCGGAGCCCTCCCGACCGGAGAAGTCTTCCCCTCCGCCACCCGAGGGCGACGGAGGGGACCATACTACCTTACTTCCCCAGCGCCTTGATCTGCTCGGCCTTCTTGACCAGCACCTCGGCCTGCTTGATCGAGGCGATGTCGATCAGCTTGCCGTTCAGGGTCACGGCGCCCTTGCCGGTGCGCTGGGCTTCGGCCATGGCGTCCAGGATGGCCTGGGCCTGGGCGACCTCGGCGTCGGAGGGGGAGAACAGGTCGTTGGCGAGGTCCACCTGGCTCGGGTGGATGGCCCACTTGCCTTCGCAGCCGAGGATGGCGGCGCGGCGCGCCTGGGCCTTGTAGCCCTCGGCGTCGGAGAAGTCGCCAAACGGGCCGTCGATGGGGCGCAGGCCGTTGGCGCGGGCGGCCACCACCATGCGGGCGATGGCGTAGTGCCACATGTCGCCCCAGTGGAAGTCGCGGCGGCCGTCGTCCAGCGGGTCGGTCAGCACGCCGTAGAGCGGGTTCGGGCCGCCGATGTTCACCGTGCGCGCCTTGGTGGAGGCGGCATAGTCGGCGACGCCGAAGTGCAGGCTCTCGTTGCGCTTGGAGGCGGCGGCGATCTCGTGGACGTTCTGCATGCCGAGCGCCGTCTCGATGATCATCTCGAAGCCGACCCGCTTGGTCCAGCCCTTGGCCTGCTCGATCTGGGTGACCAGCATGTCGAGGGCGTAGATGTCGGCGGCGGTGCCGGCCTTCGGGATCATGATGAGGTCGACCTTGTCGACGCAGGCTTCCAGGATGTCCACCACGTCGCGGTACATGTAGTGGGTGTCGAGGCCGTTGATGCGGATCGACACCGTCTTGCCCGACCAGTCGAGGTCATGCAGCGCCTGGATAATATTCTTGCGCGCCTGCTCCTTCTCGGAGGGGGCAACGGCGTCCTCCAGGTCGAGGAACACCATGTCGGCGTTGCCCTGCGCGGCCTTCTCCAGGAACCGGGTGTTGGAGCCGGGAACGGCCTGTTCACTGCGATTCAGGCGGGCCGGAGCCTGCTCGACGATGGTGAAGCTCATGCGGAAATCCTCCCAAAAAGCCAGAAATAATATTTCAATCTGCTGCGCCGCAGCGAAACGTTCGGCATTGATGGCCGGAATCGGGGGAGGAAGTCAATGGGGGATGCGGGGCGCCGCCGTTACCCTCTGTTACCGAACGGCCGGCCGGCGGACATGATGTGGTTACCGGCGGGGGCGAGCATGGCGGGATTGCATCGCAGCTCATTCCCGCAGGAGATGAACCATGTCCGCCTCTGCCGCCCCCCGTCCCGCCGCCGGCGGTGCCATCACCCGGCTGCCGCTGCCCTCGCGGCGCCTCACCGGCCTGGTGATGGCGGCCGCCTTCACCGTCCTGACCGTCACCGGGCTGGTCATGTACCTGTGGCCGCCGCGGGAGGTGGCGATGGCAACCGGCTACACCCTGCTCGGCATGGGCAAGGGGGCGTGGCAGGACATCCACCTTGGGGTGGCGGTGGCCTTCATGGCCTTCGGCCTGCTGCACGTGTGGTTCAACGGCCGTGCCCTGGTCTCCTACGCCAGCCGCAGCGGCGGCCTCGGGCGGGTGCTGGTGACGCTCGGCCTCATGGCGCTGTCGGCGGCGGCGGGGGCGCTGCTGCTGTAGGCGCCGCTCACCCCGCCAGCCGCACCGGCAGGCGCTTGCGGCCCCAGGTGCCGGGCGCGGCCTCGAACACCCCCGGCACCGCCGTACCGCAGGAGGTGCAGGCGCCGTCGGCGGTCAGCCCCCAGTGTCCCAGCTGGTACCAGTCGCGCTCGATCAGCAGGGCGCCGCAGCCGGGGCACCAGGTGGAGCCGCCCTCGGCGTCGTGGACGTTGCCGGTGTAGACGTAGCGCAAGCCCGCCGCCCGGGCGATGCGCCGCGCCCGCGCCAGGGTGGCGGCCGGCGTCGCCGCAACGTCGCGCATGCGGTAGTCGGGGTGGAAGGCGGAGAAGTGCAGCGGCACGTCCGGCCCCAGATGCTCCGCCACCCAGTCGGCCAGGGCCGTCAGCTCGGCGTCGGAGTCGTTGTGGCCGGGGATCAGCAGGGTGGTGATCTCGACCCAGACGTCGGTCTCGTGCGTCAGGTAGGTCAGGGTTTCCAGCACCGGCGCCAGCTGCGCGGTGCAGAGCGAGCGGTAGAAGCCGTCGGTGAAGGCCTTCAGGTCGACGTTGGCGGCATCCATGTGGGCGAAGAAATCGGCCCGCGCGGCCGGCTCCATGTAACCCGCCGTCACCGCCACCGCCTTGATGCCGCGCGCCCGGCAGGCGTCGGCGACGTCGGTGGCGTATTCCAGGAAGATGACCGGATCGTTGTAGGTGAAGGCGACCGAGCGGCACCCCAGCTCCACCGCCGCCGCCGCGATGCGCTCCGGGCTCGCCTGGTCCTGCAGGCGGTCCAGCTCGCGCGCCTTGCTGATGTCCCAGTTCTGGCAGAACCGGCACGTCAGGTTGCAGCCCGCCGTGCCGAAGGACAGCACCGGCGTGCCCGGCAGGAAGTGGTTGAGCGGCTTCTTCTCGATGGGATCGACGCAGAACCCCGACGACCGGCCGTAAGTGGTCAGCACCACCGCGCCGCCTTCCGCCGCCCGCACGAAGCACAGGCCGCGCTGGCCGTCGTGCAGCCGGCAACGGCGCGGACAGACGCGGCACTCCACCCGGCCGTCGGGCAGGGTCTCGTAGTGGCGGCCGATGACGGCGCCAGTGAAGGGGAGGCTCGACATTTTCGCGTCCATTGGGCTGAATGCGGGTCACCTCGCGCCGCAGTCATCATGCCACGGCGGCGGGATCGGACCCAATCAAACAAAGAGTGAACGGGACATGGTGAGCCCCCTGCCCCTGCGCAATGCCGACGTGCCAGTGTTCGACGACGCCGGGCCCATGGTGCGGGCCTGGCTGCTCGACGGCCGCGGCGGCGGGCGCCAGCTGGACTGGCGGGAGGTGACCGCCTGGACGCCCGACCAGGGGCCGCTGTGGGTCCACCTCGACCGCCAGCACCCGGAAACCCGCCGCTGGCTGCAAGGCAGCCGACATTGAAAACACCAGGGCACCCCGTGCGGAGCGGCTGCTGCCCCCTTGGGCGCAGCAGACCATCCGTTATTTCCGGCGGCCCGGCGCGAAATCGCGTCCGGGCCGCTGTTGATTCGCGGTCGCGCTCGCTACATTAGGTGCTGTGACGACGCCAAAGCACCCCTCGCCGCGGCCGCCGCTGGCCGGTCGCCTTGCCCTTGCCCGCTGGTCGCTTCTGGCCGAGCGGCTGTGGGAACGGCTGTGGCCGGCGCTGACGCTTGCCTTCCTGTTCCTCGGGCTGGCCTTCCTCGACGTCCTGCCGCGCCTGCCCGGGTGGCTGCACCTAGGCCTGCTCGCCACCCTCGGGCTGGCGGTGATCGCCTGCGTCATCGTCGCCCTGCGCCGCTTCCCGTGGCCGAGCCACGACGAGGCCCGCACCCTGCTGGAAACCCGCGGCGCCCCCGGCGACGGCCGCAGCCCCTATCACCGGCCGCTCACCGCCCTCATGGACCAGCCGGCGCGGCCGGGTGGCGATGCCTTCGCCGCCGGCCTGTGGCAGGCCCATCGCGAGCGCATGCTGGCCGCCGCCCGCCGCCTGAGCGTGCCCTTCCCCGCCCCCCGCATGGCCGGCCGCGACCCGCTCGGGGTGCGGGCGGTGGGCGTGCTGGTGCTGGTGGTGGGTGTCGCCGTCGGCTGGGGCGACCTCGGCCAGCGGCTGGCCGGCGGCGTCGACCCCACCCTGCCGCAGCCGACGGTGACGCCGCTCACCGCCGACCTGTGGATCACGCCGCCGGCCTATACCGGCCGGCCGCCGATCACCCTGTCGGCCGGGCGCGGCACCGCCGCCGCCGGCAGCGCCGTGGCGGCACCGCAGGCCGGCGGCCCGCTGCGGGTGCCGGAAGGCTCCACCATCGTCGCCCTGGTCCACGGCGCCGACGAGCCGGTGCTGGAAGCCGGCGGCATGCCGGTGCCGTTCGAGCGCATCGGCGACGGCAGCCATCGGCTGGAAGCGGCGCTGGCCGGCGGCAGCCGCCTCGCCATCACCGACGGTCGCCGGCAGATCGGCGACTGGCCGCTGGCGGTAGTGCCCGACATGCCGCCCACCGTCCGCTTCACCGAAGAGCCGGGCGAAGCCGCCCGCACCCGCCTGCGCCTGCCCTATGCCGCCGGCGACGACTACGGCATCGAGACCTTCGTGGTGCAGATCGTGCGCCCCGACCGCCCCGGCGGCGAAACGGTGGAGGTCGCCCTCGATCCGCCGCCCCAACCGCGCGGCGACGGCGCCCCGACGGAACAGGCCGGGGTCGCCACCCTGGACCTGACGCCCCACCCCTGGGCCGGACTGCCGGTGACCGTGCGCCTGAAGGTGACCGATGCCGCCGGCCAGTCGGCCCTGTCCGACCCGCTCGACACCCTGCTGCCGGAGCGCCGCTTCCAGCATCCGGTGGCCGCCGCCATTGCCGCCGTGCGCAAGGAAGTCGCCCGCGACCCCACCACCGCCCCCGCCGCCTCGGCGGTGCTCGATCGCCTGCACCGCGAGCCGCAGGCCTTCGACGGCGACCCGGTGGTCTATCTCGGCCTGCGCATCGCCGCCAACCGCCTCTACCACGACCGCGCCGAGGCCGCCGTCGCCGGGGTGCTGGACCTGCTGTGGGATCTGGCGGTGCGGCTGGAGGACGGCGGCCTCACCATGGCCGGCCGCGACCTGGAGCGGGCCGAGGACGCCCTGCGCGAGGCGCTGGAAAACGACGCCTCCGACGCCGAGATCGAACGCCTGCTGAACGAACTGCAGCAGGCGCTGGAACGCTATACCGAGATGCTGGCGCAGATGATGCAGGCCATGCCGCAGATGCCGATGATGGGGCAGATGCCGCCGGACATGCAGACCATCGACCCCGGCCAGATGCGCGACATGCTCGACCGCATGCGCGAGATGAACGAACTGGGCTCGCGCGAGGCCGCCCGCTCCATGCTCGACGAGCTGTCGCGCATGATGGAGGCCATGCGCAACATGCAGCCCATGAGCCCCGACCAGATGCAGCAGATGCAGGAGGCGCAGGAGCTGATGCGCGACCTGCAGCGCCTCGCCCGCGAGCAGGAGCGCATGCTGGAAGAGAGCTTCTCCCGCGGCGAGGAAGACCGCCAGCCCGGCCGCCTGCCCTTCCCCGGGGCACCGCCGCAGCCCGGCCAGCAGGGACAGCAGCCGCAGCAGGGACAGCAGCCGGGCCAGCAGGGACAACGCGGGCAGCAGGGCCAGCCCCAGGGTCAACCGTCAGGGCAGGACATGGCTCAGGCGCAGCAGGACCTGCGCATGCAGCTTGGCGACCTCATGCGCCGCATGGGCGAGATGGCCGGCGAGGTGCCGGAAAACCTGGGCGAGGCCGAAATGGCCATGCGCAATGCCGAAGGCGCCCTGCAGGGCGACCAGTTCGGCGATGCCGCCGATGCCCAGGGACAGGCCCTGGAAGCCATGCGTCAGGGCATGGGCCAGGCCATGCAGCAGATGATGCAGGCCATGGGGATGCAGGGGATGATGCCGATGCCCATGCCGGGCCGCGGTGCGGCGCCGGGGCGCGATCCGCTCGGCCGCCGCAACGGCGTCGATCCCGGCACCACCAAGGTGCCGACGGAACCGGAGGAAAAGCGGGCGCGGGAACTGCTGGACGAACTGCGCCGCCGCGCCAGCGACCGCGAGCGGCCGGCGCCCGAACTGGACTACCTGCACCGCCTGCTGCGGCAGTTCTGAGCCGCCATGGCCGCACCCCTGACGCCGCCGGACGGAACCGGACGTGGCGCCGGACCCGGGGCCGGATCAGCCTTCCGCTTCGGCGCGTTCGCCGCCGCCGGGCAGCGGCTCGGCGGTCCAGTCGACCTCGAACCGGCGGGCGGCGGAGGCGGGGTTCTCCAGCGTCAGGCGGAAGCCGGCGGTGCTGTCGGGCTCCAGCCCATCCTGCGGCGGACGCGACACCATGGACTGGATCGGCTTGTCCTCGGCGTCGTAGAGGGTGAGCTTGAGGTGCGGCAGGGCCTGCGCCGATCCCGAGATGTTGGCGATGAAGCCGCGCACGATCAGGGTGTCGACGCCATCCTCGACGACGCGCTCGCCGGCGACGTTCTGGAACCGCAGGCCGATGCCCATGGTCTGCACCGGCAGGCCGAGGGCGGCGTAGATGCCCGCCGTCTGCGGCACCGTCGCCATGATCTCGTGGCGGCCGAACCAGCCGCCGGCGCCCAGGCCGCCGACGACGATCACCACCATCGCCAGCACCAGCGGCCAGCGGCGCTTTTCGCCGGGCTCGTCGGGCGACTCGAACATGGGCGGGATGGGATCGGGCGAATCGGCGTCGAGCAGGCTGTCGAGGTCGCGCATCCGCGCCTCGGCATCCTCGTCCGGGGTCTGCTGGTTCAGCAGGTCGGCCAGGGCGTCGAGGTCGGTGGTGTCGTCATCGTGCAGGTCGCGCGGCGGCGGCGCATCGAACCCCGACTCCAGCGGCAGGTCGCCGCCGTCGGGCGGGCTCTGGCGGCGGAAGGACCCGCCGTCGGCCTCCATCTCCATGGGCAGATCGCCGGCCGGCACCGCGGCCGCAGCGGCCGGCGCGGCAGCCGCCGTGACGGCAACCGTCATCGGGGCCACCTCCATGGCGGCCACGGCCGGCGCGGCGTAGGCGGCATCGTCCTCGGGCGGCATCTGATGCCACACGTGGCCGCAGCGGGCACAGCGCATCTTGCGGCCGGCAACGCCCAGCGCCCCGTCAGGCAGGGTGAAGCGGGAGTCGCAATTGGGGCAGCTGACGATCATCCGTTCTGCTTGTCTTGCAAAAAGCTCTGATACTTATAGGACTTGCGGGTTATCAACACAAGCACGACCCGTCCGCTGGACGGCAGCCGCCGGCCCATGTAAACCTGCGGGCCGGCAAAGGTGAGGAAACGGTGCGGACTTCCCCGGATACCGCGGACGCCGTCGTCCGCTTCGAGAGCGTCGGACTGCGCTACGGCAACGGGCCGGAGGTGCTGCAGGACGTCACCTTCACGCTGCGGCGCGGCTCGTTCCACTTCCTGACCGGCCCGTCGGGGGCGGGCAAGACGTCGCTGCTGTCGCTGCTTTATCTGGCGCGGCGGCCGTCGCGCGGCCTCATTTCCATCTTCGGCGGCGACGTCACCGCCATGGCGCGCGACGAACTGCCGCCCATCCGCCGCCGGCTGGGGGTGGTGTTCCAGGATTTCCGCCTGCTCGATCACCTCAGCGCCCTCGACAACGTCGCCCTGCCGCTGCGGGTCGCCGGCGTGTCGGAGTCGGACATCCACAAGCACGTGCCGGAACTGCTGGCCTGGGTCGGGCTGGCCGATCACCTGCACGCCAAGCCCCCCACCCTGTCGGGCGGCCAGAAGCAGCGCGTCGCCATCGCGCGCGCCGTCATCAACCGCCCCGACGTGCTGGTGGCCGACGAGCCGACCGGCAACGTCGACGACCGCATCGCCTTCCGCCTGCTGCACCTGTTCGCCGAACTGAACCGCCTCGGCACCTCGGTCGTCATCGCCACCCACAACGAGGCGCTGGTGCGCCGCTTCGCCTTCCCTCGCCTGCACCTGGAAGCCGGCCGCCTGAGCGTGCTGCCGCCGCTGGCCGAGGCCGAGCACGCCACCGCCGAGACCTTCCCGCAGGCCCTGGGCGAGGGGAGACTCGGCTGACCATGATCCCGTTCTTCCAGCCGCGCTCCGACCTGCCGATCAGCGCCGACTCCACCGGCCGCTACCTGCCGTGGCTGGTGGCGATCATGGTGTTCCTGGCGGTGCTGGCCCTGGCGGCGGCGCTGGCCATCGGCAGCGTGCTGGACGACTGGCGGCGCGACGTGGCCGGCACGGTGACGGTGCAGATCGTGCCGGTGGCCGGCTCCGACGCCGCCGCCGCCCGCGCCGAGACCGACCGCCGGGTGGAGCAGACGCTGACCATCCTGCGCCAGCAGTCCTACATCGTGGTCGCCCGGCCGCTGGAGGAAAGCCAGCTGGTCGGCCTGCTGGAGCCGTGGCTCGGCAGTTCCGACCTGGTGCGCGACCTGCCGCTGCCGCGCCTGATCGACGTGCAGATCGCCGATGGCGCCCGCCCCGACCTCGCCGCCCTCGGCCGCGCCCTGCGCGACACCGTTCCCGGCGCCACCCTCGACGACCATCAGGTCTGGCTGGCGAGCATCATCAGCCTGGCCGAAGGGCTGTCACTGCTCGGCATGCTGGTGGTCGGTCTGGTGGCGGCGGCGCTGGCCGCCACGGTCATCCACGCCACCCGCCTGGGGCTGGAGGTCCACCGCAGCCAGATCGAGGTGCTGCACCTGATCGGCGCCCACGACCGCTACATCGCCCAGCAGTTCGCCGCCCGCATGGTGGGGTGGACGCTGGAAGGCGGCCTGATCGGGCTGGTGGTGGCGATTCCGGCGCTCATGGGCATCGCCTGGCTGTCGAAGGATCTCGACCAGGGCTTCCTGCCGCCCTTCCACCTCGGCTTCCTCGGCTGGATCTCGCTCGCCCTGGTGCCGGCCTCGGCGGCGCTGCTGGCGCTGGTGACGGCGCGGGTGACCGTGCGCCGGTCGCTGCGCCGCATGCTGTAGCGGCGGGCCGCCATGACAGCCGGACCCGCCGCCGTTCCTCCGCCACCACGCCGCCGGCCGCTGCTGCGGCGGCTGCTGCGCACCCTGTGGAGCGGCCTCGGCATCATCCTCGTGCTGGCGACGGCCTGGCTGGCCGGGCTGGTGTGGTATGCCGCCGACATCCCCGATCACGTCGCCGACCCGGACACCATCACCGACGTCATCGTCGTGCTGACCGGCGGGTCGGAGCGGGTGCGCACCGGCTTCGACCTGCTGCAGCGCGACCGCGCCCGCATGCTGTTCATTTCCGGCGTCCACCGCGACCTCAACCTGACCGCCATCATGAAGGGCACCCCCAACGTGCCCGACGAGCTGCCGCCGGCGCTGGCCGGGCGCATCGAACTGGGCACCGTCGCCGCCGACACCATCGGCAATGCCATCGAGACCGCCGTCTTCATGGAGGAGAACGGCTTCGCCTCCCTGCGGCTGGTAACCGCCGGCTATCACATGCGCCGCAGCCTGATGGAATTCCGCCGCGCCATGCCGCACATCACCATCGTGCCGCACCCGGTGTTCCCGGAAACCGTGCGCCAGAGCGACTGGTGGCGGTGGCCCGGCACCACCCTGCTCATCGCCAGCGAATACACCAAGTACCTTGCGGGCACGCTGCGCCACCTGCTGTCCGAGGACTTCGCCCCGCGCCGCGCCGCCCCTGCCGCAGAAGGACGCTCCACGTCGTGATCTTCCTCCGCTCGCTTCTGTTCAACGTGCTGTGGCTGTCGTGGACGGCCGTGCTGTGCCTTGGCGCCCTGCCTGCCCTGGCCATGGGCCGCGATGCCGTCAAGGGCGTCGCCCGCACCTGGACGCGCGGCATCCTGTGGCTGGCGCGGGTGGTGGTGGGCCTGCGGTTCGAACTGCGCGGGCGCGACACCCTGCCGCCCGACGGCGGCTGCATCATCGCCGCCAAGCACCAGTCGGCGTGGGATACCTTCCTGTTCCACGGCGTGCTGCCGGACCCGGTCTACATCCTGAAGCAGGAGCTTCTGCGCATCCCCTTCGTCGGCTGGTACATGGCCCGCGCCGGCATGATCGGCGTCGACCGCAGCGCCGGCGCCAAGGCCATGCGCCACATGATCGAGGCGGCCGGCGCGGCGGCGGCCCAGGGGCGGCAGATCGTCATCTTCCCCGAAGGCACCCGCACCGCGCCCGGCGCCACCGCCCCCTACAAGCCCGGCATCGCCGCCCTCTATGCCCGCAGCGACCGCCCGGTGGTGCCGGTGGCGCTCAACTCCGGCCTCTACTGGCCGCGGCAGTCTTTCCTGAAGCGGCCCGGCACCATCATCGTCGAGTTCCTGCCGCCGCTGCCGCCGGGTCTGCCCAAGCAGGCCTTCATGCAGACCCTGCACGAGCGCATCGAGACGGCCTGCGCCCGCCTCAACGCCGAGGCCGGCGCGGCGACGCTGCCGCCGACGCCGGCGCAGCCTGTGGAAAACTCGGTGGAGAAGATTTGATCCACAGCCTGTGGACGCCGGTGGATAAGCCGGCGACTCCGCACGCTTTGGCGAGTCGCTGCGCTGCGACGGCTGTGGATGGCGCCCTTCGGCCGGGTTGACGCAACAGACGCCGGCGCGCATCGTTGTTTCCCGATACCGGCGAATCTCCTTGCGATTCCGTCCCTTTGCGGGAAGCCGGCCCGCCGCCGCCGCCCCCAGCCACGGAGCCGCCGATGCTCGACCCCTCCGGCATCGCCCAGCAGATCTGGGACATGAAGTACCGGCAGAAGACGGCCGACGGCACTCCTGTGGACAAGACGGTGGCGGACACCTGGCAGCGGGTGGCGACGGCGCTGGCCGCCGGCGAGGCCGATGCCGACCTGTGGCGACAGCGCTATGCCGAGGCCATGGCCGATTTCGTGGTGCTGCCCGCCGGCCGCATCCTGGCCGGCGCCGGCACCGGGCGGCGGGTGACGCTGTTCAACTGCTTCGTCATGGGCCGCATCGACGACGACATGGGCTCGATCTTCGCCCACCTGCGCGAAGCGGCGCTGACCATGCAGCAGGGCGGCGGCATCGGCTACGACTTCTCCACCCTGCGGCCGCGGGGAGCGCCGGTGCGCGGCGTGGACTCCGATGCCTCCGGCCCGGTCAGCTTCATGGACGTGTGGGACGCCATGTGCCGCACCATCATGTCGGCCGGCAGCCGGCGCGGCGCCATGATGGCCACCCTGCGCTGCGACCATCCGGACATTGAGGACTTCGTCGACGCCAAGCGCGACCCCGCCCGCCTGCGCATGTTCAACCTGTCGGTGCTGGTGACCGATGCCTTCATGACGGCGGTGCGGGAAGACGCCGACTGGCCGCTGGTATTCGGCGGCCGCACCTGGCGCACCCTGCGCGCCCGCGACCTGTGGACGCGCATCATGCAGGCCACATACGACGTGGCGGAGCCGGGCGTCGTCTTCATCGACCGCATCAACACCCTGAACCCGCTGTCCTATGCGGAAGAGATCATTGCGACCAACCCCTGCGTCACCGCCGACACCTGGGTGAGCACCGCCGCCGGCCCGCGCATGGTGGGGGACCTGGTGGGCCAGCCGTTCACCGCCCTGGTGGACGGCGCCGCCGTCGCCTCCGGCCCCGAAGGCTTCTTCCCCACCGGCGTGCGTGCGGTGGTGCGGCTGATGACCCGCGAGGGCCCGGCCCTGACGCTGACACCCGACCATCGGCTGCAGCTGGCCGACGGCACCTGGCGGGCGGCGGGCGAACTGGAACCCGGCGACCGCCTGCGCCTGCACGACCACCGCCCGGGGGCCGCCGACTGGGGCGGCACGGGCACGGCGGAGGAGGGCTACCTGCTCGGCCTGCTCATCGGCGATGGTACGCTGAAAACCGACAAGGCCGTGCTGAGCGTCTGGGTCCGCCCCGATCAGGCGGCCCCGGCGGAGGGCAGCGGCGGCATCATGGCGGCGGCGCTGGAAGCGGCTCACAGCCTGCCGCACCGGGCCGACTTCGCCGGCTGGCAGAGCGTCTCCGGCCGGCCGGAGCGGCGGCTGGTGCTCGGCGCCGTGCGCCATCTGGCACATGACTACGGCATGGCGCCCGGCCGCAAGACCATCACCGCCGCCATGGAGCGGGCCAGCAGCGCCTTTCAACGCGGCCTGCTGCGCGGCCTGTTCGACAGCGACGGCAGCGTGCAGGGGCGACAGGGCAAGGGCGTCAGCATCCGCCTGGCGCAGAGCGACGCCGGTCTGCTCGCCACCGTCCAACGGATGCTGCTGCGCTTCGGCATCGTGTCCACCCTCTACCGCGATCGCCGGGCCGCCGGCACCCGCCTGTTGCCCGATGGCAAGGGCGGCCGCCGCGCCTTTGCCTGCAACGCCGATCATGAACTGGTGGTGAGCGGGGCCAGCCTCGTTCGCTTCGCCGAACAGGTCGGCTTTGCCGACACCGCCAAGCGCACCCGGCTGCAAGCGGCGCTGGCGGCCTACTGCCGGGCGCCCAACCGGCCGCGCTTCTTCGCCACCGTCGCCGCCGTGCTGCCGGCCGGCGAGGCGCCGGTCTACGACGTGCGAGTTCCGGGACCCAATGCCTTCGATGCCAACGGCCTGGTCGCCCACAACTGTGGCGAGCAACCCCTGCCCGCCTACGGCACCTGCCTGCTCGGGTCGGTCAATCTGGCGCGGCTGGTGGAGCGGCCGTTCGAGGCCGAGGCGGCGCTCGACCTGGAGCGGCTGGAGGCGCGGGTGCGGGTGGCGGTGCGGATGCTGGATGCGGTCATCGACATCTCCAACTACCCGCTGCCGCAGCAACGGACGGAGGCGGAGACCAAGCGGCGGATCGGGCTGGGCGTCACCGGGCTGGCCGATGCCCTCATCCTGTGCGGCGCCCGCTATGGCAGCGCCGAGGCGGTGCGGCTGACCGAGTCGTGGCTGGCGCGGCTGCGGCGGGCGGCCTACCTCGCCTCCGCCGAGCTGGCGGCGGAGAAGGGGCCGTTCCCGCTGTTCGACCGCGACCGCTACCTCGCCAGCCCGGCGGCGCAGGCGCTGGATGCCGACGTGCGCGAGGCCATCGCCGCCCACGGCCTGCGCAACGGGCTGCTGACCTCCATTGCCCCCACCGGCACGATCTCGCTGTTCGCCGACAACGTCTCGTCGGGGCTGGAGCCGGTGTTCAGCTTCACCTACACCCGCCGGGTGCTGATGCCCGACGGCAGCCGCCGCGAGGAAACCGTCGCCGACTACGCCTGGCGGCTGTTCCGGGCCCTGAAGGGGGAAACGGCGCCGCTACCGCCGGCCTTCGTCACCGCCATGGACCTGGCGCCGCGCGACCATCTGGTGATGCAGGCGGCGGTGCAGACCTACATCGACAGCGGCATCAGCAAGACCATCAACGTGCCCGAAGACATCTCCTTCGACGCCTTCCAGGACGTCTACCGCCAGGCTTATGACCTCGGGTGCAAGGGCTGCACCACCTACCGCCCCAATGCCGTCACCGGCGCGGTGCTGGAGCCGGTCCGCGACTCGACCGCCGCCCCCGCCACCGCCACCGGAGAGCCGGCCGCGACTCCGGCGGCGCTGGCGGCGGAAACCCTGACGCCGCCGCCCGCCCGCCCTGCCGCCCTGCCCGGCTACACCTACAAGCTGCGCTGGCCGGAGAGCGACCACGCCACCTACATCACCGTCAACGACGTGGTGGAGCACGGCCGTCGCCGGCCGTTCGAGGTGTTCATCAACTCCAAGAACATGGAGCATTACGCCTGGACCGTGGCGCTGACGCGCATGATCTCGGCGGTGTTCCGGCGCGGCGGCGATGTCGGCTTCGTGGTGGAGGAACTGAAGGCGGTGTTCGACCCGCGCGGCGGCGCCTGGATGGAGGGGCGCTATGTGCCGTCCATCCTGGCCGCCATCGGCGAAGTGATCGAGGCGCACATGGTGCGCATCGGTTTCCTGGTGGTGGAGGACAACGCCCGCCCCGCCGCTCGGCGCGACGGCGAGACGCCGCGCCTGCGCAGCTGCCCCAAGTGCGGCCAGGCGGCCCTGCTGCGGCAGGAAGGCTGCGACACCTGCACCGCCTGCGGCTATTCCCGCTGCGGCTGAGGGGCGTAGCCGGCCAGCATCACCCGCACCGATTCCTCCAGCACGGCGTCGCGGCAGAGGGCTTCCAGCGCCAGGCCGAAGACGGCGCGATAGAACACCACCCGCAGCATGCCGAGGAACAGGCCCGCCGCCATGTGGGGGTTGGGCACATGCAGGGCGCCGCGCTCGTGCTGTTCGCGCAGGTAGCATTCCACCATGCCGTGGGTGCGGGCCGGGCCGGCGGCGTAGAAGGTTTCGGCGATGTCGGGAAACTTGTGTCCTTCCGCCACCACCGCCCGCAGCATCTGCACCGCCTCCGGCCCCGTCACCATGTCGAGGTACATGCTGCCGAGCGCCCGCAGGCCCTCGGGCGGCGGCAGGTGGGCGATCTCGCAGCTGTGGGCGGCGAAGTCCTCGGCCTGCGCCTGCACCACCGCCGCGAACAGCTCGTTCTTGCCGCCGAAGTGGCCGTAGAGGGTGGGCTTCGACACCCCCGCCCGCTCCACCACCATGTCGACGCTGGTGGCGGCGAAGCCGTGTTCGGTGAACAGCGCCCGCGCCGCGTCCAGGATCTGGCGCCGCTTGCGCGCCGACCGCCCCTCCGGCGGACAGGGCGGCGCGGTGCAGGGCGGGCGGGAAGGGGTGTCGGTCATCGGTCGGTCCTCAGGCGGTAACAGGCTTGTGAAGGGCACCCGGCCCGGCCGCCAGAATGGCTCAAAGGTGCTGACTTTCCAACGCTGCGGGCGGGCGGAGGATACCCCGCCGGACGCGGCCGACCCAATCACGATACTAAACGGTTCAGTTTGATCTTGCAAAGGTCGTCGGCAGGGCGTACATAGGGATCACCGCAGCGAACTGCACCGTTTAGTTTCGCTGATCCCCAAGCCCAAGATCGGGAGATCCGACATGACCAGCAAGACCCTGTTCCGCTCCGCCGCCCTTGCCGCCGCCGCCCTCACCCTCGGCGCCGGCCTTGGCCTCGTCACCCCCGCCTCCGCCCAGGCGGCCGAATTGCGCACCGAAGTCAGCGACACCTGGCGCCCCGGCTTCCTCAACAACGGCGACGGCACCTATGTCCGCCATGTGCTGGTGGAAGGCGCCCGCAGCGGCGGCTCCACCCTGAAGGTGGAAACCAGCGACGTGTGGGCGCCGGGCTTCAGCAACGACCACGGCACCTATTACCGCCTGGTGCAGACCCCGGTCGGCGGCGGCGACGACGCCCCGGCGGTGGCCGAGGTGTCCGACAGCTGGCAGCCGGGCACCCTGCGCGACGGCAACCGCTACGTCCGCCTCGGCGCCGGCGTGAACTGAGCCTTCGCCGCACCCACCCCACGCTTCACCCGGCCGGGACGGCCGATGCTTCCCCTGATCCTCCTGTCCCGACCGGCGCAGGCCGGCGGCTCCTTCCCCCGGGAGCCGCCGGCTTTTCCTTGCCCGCAGCGCCGCCGCGCGAGCATTGCGCGGAAACCCGTCGCCTCTCCCTGCGTTGGTTCGACATATGGCAAACGCAACCGCGGGTCCGCCGCGCCCCATCCGGCGCCGGCCCGCCAGCGCAAGGAGACACGACATGATGTCCACCCGCACCCTCGCCCTCGCCGGCAGCATGGCCGCCCTGCTGGGCACCGCCGCCGTTCCCGCCGTCGCCCAGGGCCAGGCGGCCGACATGACCGGCCAGGGCTACGAGACCCAGGTGCTGCGCAGCGATACCTGGCGCCCCGGCTTCACCAAGGATGACGACGGCAGCTATCGCATGATCGTGCCCGATACCCGCGACGAGGCCGACGGCATGCCCATGACCGTCCTGCGCAGCGACGCCTGGCAGCCCGGCTACGTGAAAAGCTCCGACGGCGATTACGTGATGCTGGTGCCGGCCCAGGAAGCCACCGGCGACTCGGTGACCGTGCTGCGCAGCGACAGCTGGCAGCCCGGCTACATGAAGAGCGATGACGGCGACTACATCATGATCATCCAGAGCGCCCAGACGCCGCAGTAAGGCGCCCGCCGCCCGCGACCCCATCGCCACGGCCCGCCTCCCGCCCGGCGCGGGGCGGGCCTTTCGCGGTAGCCGGGCAGAACAGGCGGAGCAGGACAAGCGACCCGCGAACCACCTCGCCCTTCGAGTCGTTACTCCGCCAAACGACCAGCCGCAGCACCGGCGACGCACTTGCCATCGTCGTCGCCCTGCGGCCCGAGGACAAAGGAGACAGGTCCATGCGTCTTAACCGCACCCTTGCCCTTGCCGGCGGCCTGACCGCCATGACTGCCCTGGCCGCCCCGGCCCTGGCCGACGGCGTGTTCGAGCAGATCACCCCGGGCACCGCCAGCATCAACATCACCGGCATCCCCGAAGGCGGCACCGTCATGGTGGTGACCGACCAGATCGAGTCCGGCACCCAGACCATGGTCATCAGCCGCGACGGCGGTGCCAGCGCCATGACGTCCGGCGGCAGCGCCTATCCGACCCAGGTGGAGCGCAGCGATTCCTGGCAGCCGGGCATGGCCAGCGACAGCGACGGCACCTACTACACCATCCGCCCCGACGCCCGCGGCCAGATGGCCGGCGGCGCCGGCACCGAAACCCAGGTGGTGCGCAGCGACGTGTGGCGCCCCGGCTACCTGCGCAGCGATGACGGCAGCTACTACATGCTGGCCCCGGAACGCAGCAACCTGACCACCTCCAGCGAGGTGTCAGTGGTGGTCGACCCGGCCTGGAGCAGCGCCATGGAAGTGCGCACCGTGCCCGATGAAAGCGGTGTGGGCGGCAGCTCCACCTTCATCGAGCGGTCCGACCAGTGGCGTCCGGGCTTCGCCCACGACGGCAGCGGCTGGTACGAGCGCATCGTCCACCTGCGCGACTCGGTCCCGGCCGAGCGCCTGCCCGACTTCCGCTAAGGCCGCGCCTGACGGACTGAAGTCCAGCATCAACGCCCGCCCCGGCACGCCGCCGGGGCGGGCTTTGCTTGCCGGCCGTGGCGGTCAGCGCCCGAGGGCGCCGTCCACCGCCTCCTCGCCGTCCACCACCCGCAGCAGGGCGTGCAGGTGGCCGTCGCGGATGCCCATGGCCTCCATCTGGGCGATGGTGTTGGCGATGTAGTCGCGCGACCGGCCTTCCCAGCCGACGCCCTGGCGGATCACCCGCACCTTCTCGGCGGTGGTGTAGTGGCCGGCGTACTGGTCGTGGGCCGGATCGGCGACATAGCCGTAGGCGGAGACGCGGCGGCCGTCGGCCAGGATGCAGGCAAGGTTGCGGCGGCGGTAGACGCCGGTCGCCAGCTCGCGCGAATCGAGGTAGTCGATCACCGCCGCCCGCTCCGCCGCGGCCACCCGATAGGCGCGGCCGCGGCAGGCGCCGCCGCGGTCGAGGCCGACCACCAGCCCCGGCACTTCCGGCGTGCCGCGGTAGCGCACCGACAGGATGCAGGCCGCCCGGTGCCAGCCGCGCACCAGCGCCGGCTGCTCCTCCTCGTGGGGGAAGCCCGGCCGCCACATGAGCGAGCCGTAGGCGAACACCCAGAACTCTCCCTCCGCACTGCCGCCGGGAAGGAAGCCGGCCGGCATCGGCGGCACCCCGCCGCCGCTCATGACACGCTGCTCACGCGAAAATAATCCTTTCGAATCATCCGTTTTGGAGACAGAGTCGAGACCCCCTCACAGGCCGCCCCATGGTGTGCCGAAGGAACAGCGCCTGACAAGCCGCATGAACAACCGCCTCGTCCCGCTCGCCGCCGCCTTCGCCCTGCTCGCCGTGCTGGCGGCGATCTACACCGGCCTGTGGTTCCTGGCCGCCGACACCGCCAAGCAGGCGGTGCGCAGCTGGGCCGACCAGCAGCGCGCCCAGGGCTATCAGGTGTACTGGAGCGACATGCAGACCACCGGCTTCCCGGCCCGGGTGGTGCTGACGGTCAGCGACCCGCAGCTGCGCTTTCCCGCCGACCAGGGCGGCGGCGGCTGGGCGGCGCCGGTCCTGCGGGTGATGGTGGAACCATGGAAGCCGCGCACCCTGGTGTTCACCGCGCCGGGGGAACACGTCACCAACTTCGTCGCCAACCGCCGCGTCTTCGCCACCCGCACCAACGCCGGCAGCGGCGTGCTGACGCTGGTGGTCAGCCGCGACGGCCAGGTGGAGGAAGGCAGCCTCGCCCTGCGCTCGGTGCGGGTCGACGGGCTGGCCGACACGGGGCCGCTGGAACTGGCCAGCCTGGACCTGGCGCTGATCCGCAACCCCGGCGGCCGCGCCAGCATCTTCGAGCGCAAGGAAGCCAGCGACACCGGCATCTGGGCGGCGCTCGACGGCACCCTGCGCGACCTGCGGCTGCCGCGCGGCCTCGGCCTGCCGTTCGGCGACACCATCGACGAGGCCACCCTGCGGTCGGTGATTCCGCGCCAGATCCCGCCCGGCAGCGACATCCGCTCCCGCCTGCGGCAGTGGAGCGAGGCCGGCGGCGTGATGGAGGTGGAGCGCCTGACCCTGGTCGCCCGCCCGCTCAGCCTGGGTGCCGTCGGCACCGTGGCGCTGGACGACTGGCTGCAGCCGCAGGCGGCGTTCTCGGCCCAGCTGCGCGGCTTCTTCGAGGCGCTGGACCAGCTGGAGCGCGCCGGCACCATCCGCTCGCGCGATGCCAGCATCGCCAAGGTGGTGCTGGGCGCCATGGCCAAGCAGCCGCCCGACGGCGGGCCGCTGGCCCTGGAACTGCCGGTATCGGTGCAGGAGCGCATGCTCTACCTCGGCCCGGTGGCGCTGATGCAGCTGCCGCCCCTGCGTTGGGGCGGCGACGCCCCGCCCGGCCGCGGCGAGATCAAGCCCGGCTTCGAGATCGGCCGCGAGGGCGAGGTCACGCCGACCCCACCCAAGATCACCGCTCCGAAGTAACGGCGCCGGCCCCCACCCGCCCCGCCACCATCCGGTGGCGCAGGTGCCAGCGGCGGTCTTCCTCCGGCGCCGGGGCGAGATCCCACCACCAGCTGTCCCCGCCCTGCGGCGGCGGATGGCCGAACAGCAGGTCTTCGCCCAGCGCCTGACCGTCGCGCACCAGCACCCGCTCCGCCGCCACGTCGGTGACCAGCAGGGCGAGGCCCGGCGCCTGCGCCAGCGCCAGCACATGGGCGGCGACGATGGCGCGGCAGAAGACGTCCAGCGCCTCCGGCGTCGCCTCGTCCAGCGACTCCAGCGCGTGGCGGGGGTTGAGCGGCAGCTGGCTGAGGCAGTTGAGCGACAGCAGCAGGTCGGCTTCCGCCGCATGGGGAATGTCGGCCGCCGGCACCGGCGGGATCGCCGTCGCCCCCAGGCAGGCAGCGGCAACGCCGGTGACGTCGCGGCTGACCAGGGTGACGTTGGGAAACCGCGCCGCCTGCCGCCGGCTGGCGCGCAGCCAGCAGATGTCCACCAGCACCACCCGGCGGAAGGCCGCCGCCAGATCGGCCAGCGGCACGTCGAGCAGCAGGCCGGCGCCGACGACGACGCACAGATCGCGCCCCGGCGCCGCCGCCACCGCCGCCCGCACCTGCGCCCGCGTCGCCTCCAGATGCGGCAGCCAGGCGGCGCGGCAGCGGCGGCTGCGGGCCTCGACGGCGATCAGGTCATGCAGGTAGCCGAGCCGGCGCAAGGGCGCCGGGCACGGGGTGAGCCAGTGGGTAAGGGCTTCGCGCAGCACGGCGGGCGGGGCCTCGTCTGGGGTCAGGTCAGGGCTGGTGCAGGGGGCTCTGGTCCTTCACCCGGTCGATGATCGAATCGACCAGCGCCCGCACCGCCGAGACATAGGCCTCCGCCGCCCATACCTGATAGATGTCGCCGCACGGGCGGCCGCGGCAGGTGAGCGGCCGGGTATGGACGGCGCCATAGAGCCGGCCGTAGGTGGCGCGCAGGTCGGCGACGCGGGCGCGGATGCCGCCGTCGCCGAAGGCATCGGGCGGGTAGAACTCCGCCGCCAGGGCCGCCGCCACATCCTCCAGGCAGCGGGCCTGGACCTCCAGCGCCGCCGTCATGCGCACCGGCACGCCGGTGGCATAGTCCTTCTCCACCGCCTGATCGCAGGCATCGGCCCGTTCGGCCATGGTGTCGAGCAGGGCGTAGTTCGGCCCCGACGCTGCCGCCGCCGCCGACGCCGCCAGGGCCGCCGCGCCGCCCCCGCACGATCCCCACCCGACCAGTGCCAGCACCACCAGGGCCCGCGCCCGCATGACGTCTTCCCTTCCGCTCCGCCCCCCGTCGGCGGCCTCAGCGGCGGCCGAACAGGCGCTCGATGTCCTTCAGCTTCAGCTCGACGTAGGTCGGCCGGCCGTGGTTGCACTGGCCGGAGTGTGGCGTCATTTCCATCTGGCGCAAGAGGGCATTCATTTCCTCGGCATTGAGCAGCCGGCCGGCCCGCACGCTGCCGTGACAGGCCATGGTGCCGCAGACGTCGGCCAGCCGGTCCTTCAGCGCCAGCGCCTCGCCCAGTTCCGCCAGTTCGTCGGCGAGGTCGCGGATGAGGCCCTTGACGTCGCAGTCGCCCAGCAGCGCCGGCACCTCGCGCACCAGGATGGAGCCGGGACCGAAGGGCTCGATCACCAGCCCGAGGGCCGCCAGTTCCTCCGCCCGCGCCGCCACCCGGTCGGCATCGGCCTCGTCCATCTCCACCACCTCGGGCAGCAGCAGGCCCTGGCGGGCGACGCCGCCGTCGGCCAGTGCCTGCTTCATGCGCTCGTAGACCAGCCGCTCGTGGGCGGCGTGCTGGTCGACGATGACGATGCCGTCCGCCGTCTGGGCGACGATATAGGTGCCGTGCAGCTGCGCCCGCGCGACGCCAAGGGGATGCTCCGCCGCCGCCCGCCGCGGCGCCTCGGCGGCAGGGCCGGCATCGCGGGCCTGCGGCGGCGCCGACAGGTTGGGCAGGCGGCCGGCCGGCTCGAAGAACCCGCCCTGCGGCGCCTGGGCGGCGAAGGCGGCAGCCAGATCGCCGGCGGCCGGGCGCGGCGGCGGCGTCCAGCTCCATGCCGCCTGACCGCCGCTGCGGCCGAGCGGCAGCGCCGGGCGGCGCATCTCCGCCTCCTCCCCCTCCGGCCGGGCCGCGCCCAGCGCCCCCAGCGCCACGGTGGTGGAGGCGCGATGACCGGCGGCGGCCAGGGCATGGCGCAGGGCGGAGACGATCAGCCCGCGCACCAGCGCCGAGTCGCGGAACCGCACCTCGGCCTTGGCGGGGTGAACGTTGACGTCCACCTCCCGCGGCGGCAGGTCCAGGTACAGCGCCAGCACCGCGTGGCGGTCGTGGGCCAGGAAATCCTGGTAGGCGCCGCGCACCGCGCCGGTCAGCAGGCGGTCCTTCACCGGCCGGCCGTTGACGAACAGGTATTGCTGCTGGGCGTTGCCGCGGTTGTAGGTGGGCAGGCCGATGTGGCCGGTGAGGCGGATGCCCTCGCGCTCCGCCTCCACCGGCAGGGCGTTGTCGAAGAACTCGCGCCCGATGACGCCGGCCAGACGGTCCAGCCGGCGGGCGAACAGGTCGCCCTGGGCCGCCCCCAGCTTGACCACGCTGCGGGTGCCGTCGCTCAGGCTGAAGGCGACCTCCGGGTGGGCCATGGCCAGCCGGTTGATGACGTCGGCGGCGTGCTGCGTCTCGGTGCGCGGCGCCTTGAGGAACTTGAGCCGGGCCGGGGTGGCGTAGAACAGGTCGCGCACCTCCACCCGCGTGCCGGGGCCGCCGGCGGCCGGTTCCGGCTCGCCCTTGGCACCGCCCTCGACGGTGAGGCGCCAGGCGCTGTCGGAGTCGCGGGTGCGGCTGGTGAGGGTCAGCCGCGACACCGAGCCGATGGACGGCAGCGCCTCGCCCCGGAACCCCAGGAAGCCGATGTCGAACAGGTCGTCGGTGGGCAGCTTCGACGTCGCGTGGCGCTCCACGCACAGCGCCAGATCAGCCGGCGTCATGCCGGCGCCGTCATCCTGCACCACGATGAGGGAGCGGCCACCGTCGGCCAGGGTGACATCAATGCGGCGGGCGCCGGCATCGAGGGCGTTTTCCACCAGTTCCTTGACGGCGGAGGCCGGGCGCTCCACCACCTCGCCGGCGGCAATCTGGTTGATGAGCGTCGGGGGCAGCAGACGCAGGGGCACAGGCACTCTCATCGCATGGGGTCAGGGCCGGCAGCGGCCGGCTCACCACATACGGTATTGGCTGCGGCCCGGGGCCGCAACATAAACGAAGGAGGAGAGACCCGCCACAGGACCGGCGGCGGCGGGCGTCAGCCGCGGGCGCCGCGGGTTTCCGGCAGGCCGGGGCGCTTCGGCGTCGGCGAGTAGACGAAGCCATAGGCCGGATAGGTGCGGCTGCCGAGGGTGTTGCCCGGCTCGAACCAGAAGCGGGTCTGCGACCAGTCGTTCTTGGGGCTGACGTCCACCACCCGCATGCCGACATGGACGCGGCCCTTGGTGTCGCGGCTCCACCCCCAATTGGCGTGGTCGACCAGGATGGTGCGCTTGTCGATCACCTTGGAGACGATGGCCACATGGCCCGACCGCAGGTGGCCGGTGCGCTTCAGCACCAGCACGGCGCCCGGCTTCGGGGTCTGGCCGCGGTCGTACTGGCCGGCGGCATTGTCCCACCACTGCCAGCCGTCGCCGCGCAGCTTGACGTCGCCGTAGGCCTGCACGTACTGCACGCAGGTCCAGCGCTGGGCGCGGGTGGTCGACTGGGCCTGCGGCCGCGGCTTTTCCGCCGGCAGGGTCATGCGCGCCTGCACCGGCTTGGTCACCGGCTTGGGCGGCTTCGCAGCGGACTTGTCGGCGGCATCGGCGGGGGCACCGGACAGGGCAACGCAGAAGACCACCGCCAGCAGCGTCTTCAGCGCGATCAGGACCCGGCCCGGGGCCGTGGTCTTGCGGGTGGCAGCGGCGTCGGTCTGGCGTCGCAGGAGCATCCGTCTTAGTCCGGGGTCGACAGTGGTAGACGGCAGGGAGTGTGAGGAAGCGCCCCCCTCCCGTCAATGCCTATGGTTCAAATTGCGGCAAATTTCTCTACATCTTGATGTCATCCGCCGCCGACAGCGGCGGCATCGGCCGGATTGACGAGCAGCAGGGCCGAGGTACCGCAGGCCTTGCAGTCGGCATGGAACTCCGGCCCCTGCTTGCGCACCCGGGCCGGCTTGCCGCAGGCTGCGCACACCGGCTTGAGCGCCGTGTTGCCGCCGCAGTCGCGGCATTTCGCATAATAGCCATAGGGCCCCCAGCGCCCTTCCACGGCGGCGCTGCCGCACTTGCCGCAGGCGACTCCGGCGGCGGCGGGCTCCGGCGACGGCGGCGACGGGGGAGCGCTCACCGTCACCGGCGGTGGGGGCGGTGGAGGCGGCGGCGTCAGGTCCACGGCGGGCGGCGGCGGCTCGGCAAGACCGGGAGCGACGGCGGCAGGGGCGGCGCGGGCCGGAAGCGGCCGGTGGTTCTCCACCAGGAAATCGGCGATGCGGTCCATCTCCTTGAGGCCCAGTTCCATCACCGAGCGGGCGATGCGCAGACGCGGACGTCGGCTGTCCACCACGGCGCGGACGCTGTCGATCACTTCGTCGGCCTTGATGATGGCGGGGTCCAGCGCGCCCTTGCAGCGGATGCGGCCGTTGTCGGAGATTGCCACCAGCAGATCATAGGTGCGCGCCTCGACACCGCCGGAGATCAACCCCCGCAGGCCGCTGCCGTCGACCAGCCGGTCCGCCAGCACCTGGCGCAGGAACTCCGCCTGCAGACGCGCCTGGTTGAGCGGCGACGGCATGCCCTGGGGCCGGCGGTCGAACCAGCGCGTCCAGTGGCCGTTGGCGTCGATCTCGACGCTGTCGCTGACGCTCTTGCTTTCAATGATGATGAAGCCGTGCGGGTGCATGACCAGATGGTCGATCTGCGCCGCATCGCCGTCGTGTTCCAGGCGGATGCCGTTGAAGACGCGGATTTCCTCGTCACGGCCGAAGCCGCGGCGCAGGTAGAAGGCGACCTGCTCCTCCGCCTTGCGCCCCGCCGCGCCGAACCGGTCGTTCGCGACGAAGGGGTCCAGTTCCTTCAGAATCATCGGTCTCGCCCGCCCCTAGGTCAGAAGATGTCTGTCCTAACGAGCCTGCGGGCGACGGCGCAACCAGCCGAAGGTCATGGTCCCTCCGACCCAGCCGAGGTTTGCTGACCGCGCAAAGCAAAGAGGCCCCAGGGGTTTAGCCCCTGAGGCCTCATGGCGCGCCCGGGAAGGTTCGAACTCCCAACCTCCTGATCCGTAGTCAGGTGCTCTATCCAGTTGAGCTACGGGCGCTTTTTGCTTCGGCGGTGCGTCCCGCCGAGGGCGCTGTATGTATCGCGGCCTGAGGGGGCGTGCAAGAGAAAAACGCACCATGCTGCATTTTTTTGTCAGCCCCCGTCGCCGCCCGCTCCCACCCCGCCGACACCCCCGGACCGGCGGCGCGCCTGCCCGGCGAGTGGCCCGGCGGACGGGCGGTGTTTGTGGCGCAAATGCGGCTTGTTCCCCATCATCCCTTTCAGTACACTCCCCGCCCATAAGCCTTTCGGGGGAATGCGCGCGTTTTTCCGGGCTGGAACAAGTTGTTATTCGATTACCCTGGCCGGGACCGAACCATAAAAAGGTAAAGCTCGATGGCGCTGTCGAAGAGTGGTCTTTTCCTGGTGGGCGCGACCTTTGCCCTCGCCGGATGCTCCGTCGCGACCGACGCCCTGTTTCCCGCCGACGGGACGGGCCAGTCGGTCGGCGCGGCGTCGGGCATGGGCGGGTCGTCGTTCGTCTCCTCCCCGCCGAGCCTCGGCACCACCACCTTCGAGCCGTCCCAGGTCGCCTCGTTCCAGCCCAGCGGCACGTTCGTCGGCCAGAAGGTGCAGCAGTTCCGCAGCGAGCTTCTGGCCCTGCAGGGCACCCTGCGCAACCGCAATGGCGAGCTGCAGCAGCTGCGCAACGCGGTGATGGCCGACAGCGCCGGCTATCACGAGAGCATGGCGACCATCAACGCCCGCCTGCAGGTCGGCACCACCCCCGGCAACCCGCTGCTGGTGCAGCGCTGGAACCAGGCCCAGGGCGAGCTGGACCGCATCAACGGCAACGTCGCCTACATGAACCAGCTGTCGACGCAGATCGCCTCCGACAGCGCCATGGCCGCCTACCTGCTGGAAAGCGTGCGCGCCGCCTACAACCTGTCGGGCGCGGTGGAGCTGGATCATGCCCAGCTGCGCACCCTGGAAGACGAGACGGCGCAGACGGTGGTGCTGATCGACCGCCTGCTGGCCGAACTGTCGGAAGACATCGCCCGCCAGCAGACCTACGTCGCGAACGAGCGCAACAACCTCAACACCCTGGCGGTCGCCATCAAGACCGGCCAGACCTACGGCCAGTCGCTCGGCTACCGCAGCATGGTGCTGTCGTCCAACCAGCCGACGCTCGGCGCCCTCGGCCCCACCGCCGGCCTGCCGGCCGCGCGGGTCGGCGGTCAGCCGCTGGTGGTCATCAACTTCGACAATCCCAACGTCGCTTACGAACCGGCGCTCTACAACGCCCTCAGCGGCGCCCTGGCGCAGAACCCCATGGCCGGGGTGGAAGTGGTGTCGGTCAGCCCGAGCAACGCCATCCGCGGCCGAGAGGCGCTGAACGCCAACACCGCCCGCCGCCATGCGGAAAAGGTGGTGCGCTCGCTCACCGACATGGGCCTCGGCAGCGACCGCATCCGCCTGAGCGCCACCACCAGCGCCGACGTGGCGGCGCCGCAGGTGCAGGTGTTCGTGCGCTGAGGCCTCGCGCCGGAATGACCAGCAGGCGCCCCTCCGGCCGGAGCGGGCGCCTGTTTCGTTGAGGGAGAGCACCACCATGATCGTGCGCGACGAAACCCCGGCCGACCGCGATGCCATCGCCGCCGTCACCGCCGCCGCCTTCCGCGACCACCCCTTCAGCCGCCAGACCGAGCACCTGATCGTCGACGCCCTGCGCGCCGCCGGGGCGCTCGCCCTGTCGCTGGTGGCGGAGCGCGACGGCGCGGTTGTCGGCCACGTCGGCTTCTCCCCGCTCACCGTCAGCGACGGCGCCACCGGCTGGTACGGCGTCGGGCCGCTGTCGGTGCGGCCGGACTGCCAGCGCCAGGGCATCGGCCGCGCCCTGATGAGCGAAGGGCTCGGCCGGCTGCGACAGGCCGGCGCCGCCGGCTGCATGCTGGTGGGCGATCCGGCCTACTACACCTGGTTCGGCTTCCGCACCGATCCCGGCGTGATCCTCGACGGGGTGCCGCCGGAGGTGTTCCTGGTGCTGCCCTTCGGCGCGGCGGTGCCGAGCGGCCGGGTGACCTTCCACCCGGCCTTCGGCGCCACCGCCTGAGCACCGCCTCCGGCGGTCCCGGCCGGCAGGTGGTCGAACGACTCCGGAGGCTCGGCCAGTTTGATGCGGGGATCAAACATCTAGCCGCTCTCTGGCATCCCGACTCCGAATCCGGGGGCCGTGGGTTCGAATCCCGCCGGGCGCACCAACGTCTTCCCCCGCCGCACCGTCCTTCCGACCATCGCCCCCCTTTGGTCGCTGCCGCCGCATGCCGTCCGGGCAGGCGACGGGTCCGGCGCCGCGTGCTAAGCACGGGCGGGGCCTATCCGGGGGAAGGGGAGCGGACATGGGGTGGATGCGACGGGCTGCCGCGATGCTGGCGGCGGCGGTGATCTGCGGCGCGGTGGTGCTGACGGCGGGGACGGCGCAGGTGCAGGCCCAGGCCCAGACCCAGACCCAGGCCCAGGAACCGGAGTGGATGCAGCGCCACCGCCACGTCACCAGGCTGATCGCCCAGAGCGAGGCGCAGGGCGGGGCCATGGTGCCGGAGCTGCGCGACTTCATGCTCGCCTTCCAGAAGGACATCCTCAGCGTCACGCCGCTGGAGGCGATGGATTACGCCGGCCAGTTCCTGGAGCCGAAGGATCCCGCGGACATGGCCAGCTACCTGGAGATGATCAGCACCATCGCCACCCTGGCCTGGTACGACGCCCTGCGCTTCACCGACGAGTCCGGGCGGGTGGAGCTGATGCACAACCACGCCCTGTTCAAGCGCGCCTTCCTGCTGGCCGGCGACGAGATGACCCAGCGCATGCTCACCTTCCTGCAGACCCAGCCGGAGGCGGCGGCGGCGGCGGTGGATGCCGGCATCGGCCATGCCGCGGCGGTGCGCGATCGTGTGGTCTACGACCAGCGCTGGCCGAGTGCCTTCGGGCTCGGCCCGCTCACCTGCACCCTGGCCCCGGCCGACTGCCCGCCGGCCCCCGAGCTGCCGCCGGAGGAGTGGGAGGCGGCCTTTGCCCATGCGGCGGTGACCGTCACCTACTACTACCGCAACAACGACTGACGCCGCCGCGCAAGCCCCTGGCCGCACGCCCCCTCCCTGCCCTTCGTCATAGGCCCTGGCGCCCCCTTGACCGCCGCCATGGCGGGCGTAAGGTGGTAGTGTCCTACCTCTGCCGGGTCAGGGCGGCATCGGCAATCGCCGGTGCGCCGCCCGGCCGGCGCCCGCCCGCGAGGCCCATCATGACCGACATCCGTTCGCGTGCTCTCACCGCCGCCGGCTATCCGCGCGGCTTCAAGTGGGGTGTCTCGACCTCCAGCTACCAGATCGAGGGCGGCCACGACGCCGACGGCCGCCTGCCGTCCATCTGGGACACCCGCTGCCGCATGCAGGGCAAGATCGCCAACGGCGACACCGGCGACGTCGCCTGCGACCACTACCACCGCTACCCCGAGGACATCGCGCTGATGAAGGCCCTCGGGCTCGATGTCTACCGCTTCTCGGTGGCGTGGCCGCGCATCCTGCCCAAGGGCAAGGGGCGGGTGAACGAGAAGGGCCTGGATTTCTACGACCGCCTCATCGACGGCGTGCTGGAAGCCGGGATCGAGCCGTGGCTGTGCCTCTATCACTGGGATCTGCCGCAGGCGCTCGATGACCTGGGCGGCTGGCCAGCCCGCGAGTCCGCCGGCTGGTTCGCCGATTACGCCGCCGTCTGCTGCCGCCGCTACGGTGACCGAGTGAAGCACTGGGCGACCTTCAACGAGTTCGCCGTGTTCACCCTGTTCGGCTACTGCATCGACTGGTCGGCGCCCGGCGTCACCGACCGCGAGGCGCACCTGAAGGCCATCCACCACGCCAACCTGGCCCACGGCATGGGCGTCGACGTCATCCGCGACCTGGTGCCCGGCGCTTCCATCGGCGCGGTGCATAACCGTCAGGTCGTGTGGCCGGAGAAGGATACCGACGCCGACCGCCGCGCCGCCGCCCTGCTCGACGCCCACTGGAACAAGGCCTTCCCCGACCCGCAGCTGCTCGGCCACTACCCCGACCTGATCGCCGAGACCATCGCCCCCTATGTGCAGGCCGGCGACATGGCGCAGATCTGCCGCCGCATCGACTGGTTCGGCCTCAACCACTACGGCCCCATCTTCGCCCGCGACGAGCCGACCGCCACCTGGGGCTTCCACTGGGGCGCGGCGCCCGACGATGCCGACAAGTCGGACATCGGCTGGCCCATCTGGCCGGCGGCCTTCCGCGACGAGCTGATCGACCTGACCAGGACCTACAAGCTGCCGATCTACGTCACCGAAAACGGCATGGGCGGCAACGACAAGGTGGACGACAAGGGCGAGGTCAACGACGCCACCCGCATCCGCTACCTGACCCTCTACACCGACGCCATGAAGGAGGCCATCGCCGCCGGGGCCGACGTGCGCGGCTATTACGTGTGGTCGCTGCTCGACAACTTTGAATGGGGCACCGGCTACCAGAACCGCTTCGGCCTCGTGCATGTGGACTACGAGACGCTGAAGCGCACGCCGAAGGCGTCCTACGCCTGGTTCCGCGACGCCATCGCCGCCGCCCGCAAGGCGGAAGCGGCGGTCTGATCCGCCGCCTGCCGGATTGTCACTGCGCCGCCGGGTAAGCCACCGGCGGCGCCAGCGGCACCTCCTGCGCGGTCAGGGCGCCGTCGCAGGTCACCAGCGCCAGCTTGCGGTGGTGGTAGTTGTCCAGCGCCTTGTGGTGGCCGATGGTGATGATGGTCGCCTGCGGGAACTCGCTCAGCAGCAGGCGCATCATCTCCTGCTCGCCGCGGGCGTCGAGGGCGTCGGTGGCTTCCTGCAGGAAGATCCACGCCGGCCGGTGCAGCAGCAGCCGCGCGAAGCCCAGGCGCTGCTGCTCCGACGCCGCCAGCACCTGTTCCCACGTCTCCACCTGATCCAGCCGCGGCACCAGATGGGCGAGGCCGGCCGACGCCAGCGCCGCCTCCACTGCCGCCGGCGGCACCGCCTCGGGGTCGCCGGGGTAGGTGACGGCGGCCCGCAGGGTGCCGAGCGGCAGGTAGGGGCGCTGCGGCATGAAGAAGATGGCCTCGCCCACCGGCAGCTGCACCCGGCCGCTGCCCCACGGCCACAGCCCGGCCACCACCTTGAACAGCTTCACCGCCGCGCCGGGATCGCCGGAGATCAGCACCCGGTCGCCGAGCGGGATGCGCGCCGTCAGGTCGCACAGCACCGGCCGGCCGTCCGGATTGGTGACGGTCAGGCCCTCGAACGCCAGCACCATGCCCGGCGCCGCCTCCACCACCACGCCCGACGCCGCTGCCGCTGGCGGCGCCCCGGCCGCGGCGGCGGTGAGGGCGGAGCGGTCGCGCAGGCTTTCCAGGGCGTCGTGCAGGCTTTGCACGCGCTCCACCGAGGCGCGCCACTCGGCCACCTTGGCCAGGTTGTCGATGGGCCACGACAGCGCCCCCACCATGTGCTGGAAGGCCTGCGCCGTCTGCATCAGCACACCCAGGCTGATCTGCCCCGCCATGTAGCGCGGCGCCGCCACCAGCACCGGAAAGGCCTGGCTGAGCACCGACCACACGGTGGTGAAGTAGAAGATGGTGCAGAGCGCATGGGTCTGGCGATCCCACGCCCGCCGCAGGTCCTTCCACAGGCCGCCGAGGTTGCGGCGTTCGTCTTCCTCGCCGTCCAGCAGGGCGATGGCGAGCGCGTTCTCGCGGGCGTGGACGAGGCCGAAGCGGAAGTTGGCCTCATAGGTCTGGCGGCGGTTCACCGCCCGCACCAGCGGCCGCCCCAGCAGCAGGGCGACAGTGGTGCCGATGGCGGCATAGATCACCGCGATCCACACCAGATGGCCGGGGATATACAGCTCCAGCCCGCCGATGCTGACCCAGGGGGAGCCGGAGAGCGTCCACAGGATCTGCGTGAAGCTGACCAGCATGAGACCGGCGAACATCAGCGAATGGGCAAGGTCGACGGCGAATTCGGTGGCGATGCGGATGTCTTCGGCGATGCGGCCGTCGGGGTTGTCGTGCTCGCCGGGCAGGAAGGTCACCAGATAGTGGCGGCCGTCGTGCATCCACGTCGCCAGCAGCCGGCGCGTCAGCCACGCCCGCCAGCTGACCTGCAGGTGGCGCTTGGCGCGCAGGTGGGCGACGGTGATGAGCACGTTGGCCAGGATGATCGCCGCCAGCGCCCCCAGCAGGCCACCGAACTGGCCGAGCGCCTTCTGCTCCAGGGCGTCGAACAGGCGCTGCATCCACACGTTGATGGCAACCGGCACCGCCACCTGGAACAGGGTCAGCACCACCACCAGCGCCGTGAGCGACACCGCCCGCCATCGCGTCTCGCCGGTCCAGTAGCCACCCGCCAGACGGGAGAAGCGCCGCAGAAACCCCGCCGTCCGCTGCCGCTGCGACGGCGGAGCCGCCGGCGCCGGACCCGCCGCAACCGCTTCCATTCTTGCCCGCATCCCCCCTTGTGGCCGCCCTGGCGGCCCGTCTACCACCAAGGGAGTATGGCGATGCCGCCGCCCGCGGGGAAGGGGCTGCGTGCGCCGCCGCCGCTATTCCGCCGGCGTGGTCGCCTTGGTCTGGCCGACGGCGCCCACCAGCGAGGCATAATCGTCGCGCCGCCAGTGGTCCAGGGTCGCCGCCACCTCGTCGGCGTGCAGGCCGGTGGCCATCAGCACCTGACCGCCCAGTTGCAGGCTCGCCTCCAGCGTCTCCGGCACCGTCGCCGAGGCGCCGGCCTTGCGCAGCACCGCCGACTGGGTGAGGTCGCGGGCGCGGGCGTGGATGGTCAGGCGCGGGAAGTGGTGGCGGATGTGGGAGACGGCGCGGGCGGTGGCCGCCGGATCGTCGGTGGTGACGACGATCAGGCAGGCATCGGCGGCATGGGCGGCGTGCAGCACCTCCGGCCGGCTGGCGTCGCCGAAGTAGACGTTCATGCCCGAGGCGCGGCCCTGCATGACACGGTCGAGATCGCGGTCGAAGGCGATGTAGGGGCGGCCCGCCGCCTCCAGCAGCCGCGCCACCGTGCGGCCGACGCGCCCGAAGCCGCAGACGATGACGTGGCCCCCGTGGCTGTGCAGCTTGGGCGGCTGTTCCGCCGGCTGTTCCCGCCGCGCCGCCAGCACGCCGCCCAGGCGGGCGCCGCCCAGGGCGACGAAGGGGGTCAGGGCCATGGACAGCGACACCACCAGCACCAGCAGCTGCGCCGTATCGTCGGGCAGGGCGTTGACGCCGACCGCATAGGTGAACAGCACGAAGGCGAACTCGCCGCCCTGGGCCAGCAGGAAGGCGCCCTTCACCGCATCGGGCAGGCCGAGGCCGAAGGCGCGGAACAGCGGGATCAGGATGGCCGCCTTCACCGCCATCAGGCCGACCACCAGGGCGATCACCAGCGCCCAGTGCTCGCCCATCAGGCCGAAGTCGACCGTCATGCCCACCGCCATGAAGAACAGGCCGAGCAGCAGGCCGCGGAACGGCTGGATGTCGGCTTCCACCTGATGGCGGAACTCGCTCTCCGCCAGCAGCAGACCGGCGAGGAAGGCCCCCAGCGCCATGGACAGGCCGACATGCTCCATGGCCAGCGCCATGCCCAGTACCACCAGCAGGGCGGTGGCGGTGAACACCTCGGCCGAGCGGGCGGCGGCGACGGCGCGGAACAGCGGCCGCATGAGGAAGCGGCCGACCAGCACCGCCGCCACCAGCACCGCCACCGCCTCGCCGACGGCAATGCCCAGTTCGGCGGAGAAGACGAACTCGGTGTCGGCCATCAGCGGCGTGACGGTCAGCAGAACCGGCACCATCAGGTCCTGCAGCAGCAGCACGGCGAAGGCGGAGCGGCCGACGGTGGAGGCCAGCTCGCCGCGCTCGGACAGCACCTGCAGGCCCATGGCGGTGGACGACAGCGCCAGGCCAAGGCCGACCACCACCGCCACCGCCGGCGGCAGCCCCATCAGCCAGCCGGCGCCGCCGATGGCGACCGCCGACAGCAGCACCTGCAGGCCGCCCAGGCCGAACACCTGCCGCCGCATCACCCACAGGCGGGCCGGCTTCATCTCGATGCCGATGACGAACAGCAGGAAGACGACGCCGAACTCGGCGACATGGCGGATCTGCTCCACCTCGCTGATCAGGCCGAGCCCCCACGGGCCGATGGCCGCGCCCGCCGCCAGGTAACCGAGGATGGAACTGAGGCCAAGGCGCGTCGCCAGCGGCACGAACAACGCCGCTGCCGCCAGGATCACCAGCAGTTCGACCAGCCCGCCACCGCCGCCCGGATGCGCGATGTCCATCAATCCTCCATCGTCCTCCTGCACCTGCGCGTTACCCCGCTGGTGCCGCCTGCGGCGCTTGTTACCGCCGTTGTGGATGTGCCCATAATGGCATGTGCCGCGCGTGGGAAGAGAAAAGACGGAGACAGCGATGGAAAGGCGTCGTTTCCTCACCCGGGCTGCCGCTGCGGCGGCCCTGCCCCTGCTGGCCGCGGCCTCCCCGCCGGCGGCGGCGCAGGACGGGGCGCCGTGGTCCTACGACGGCGGGGCCGGCGGGCCGGACCGCTGGGGCAGCCTCGACCCGGCCTATGCCGCCTGCGGCCGCGGTGAGCGCCAGAGCCCGGTCGACCTGGGCGAGGCGACGCCGGCCATGCTCGCCACCCCCGACATCGACTGGCCGGCCATGCCGCTGGTGATGGCCCACCGCGGCCACACGGTGGAGGTGGAGGCCACCGCCTACGCCCGCATGGGGCTCGGCGTCGACGGCAACCGCTGGCGGCTGACCGGCTTCCACTTCCGCCACCCGAGCGAGCACACCGTCAACGGCCGCGCCTTCCCGCTGGAAATCCAGTTCGTGCACGAGGACGAGGAAGGCGGGCGCGGCCTTGCCATCGCCAGCGTGCTGGTGCGCTCCGGCCAGTTCAACCCGGTGCTGGAGACCATCTTCGCCGCCATGCCGCGCGAGGCGGGGATGCGTCTCGCGCTCGATACCCTGGTCAGCCCCGCCCTGCTGCTGCCGGCAGCGCGGGAGACGTGGCGCTACCACGGATCGCTTACCACTCCGCCATGCACCGAATCGGTCCGCTGGGTGGTGTACACTCAGCCGATCGAGGCGGCGCCGCAGCAGATCCAGGCCTTCGCGGCGCAGTTTCCCATGAATGCCCGCCCGGTGCAGCCGCTGGGCCGCCGCCACCTGCTGCTGGATTTCTTCTGAGTCTGATCATCCGCATGTCCTCACCCTTCCGCCGCCTGCTCGCCACTGCCGCCCTGCTGCCGCTGCTGGCCGCCTGCGCCCAGACCATGTCCACCCCGCCGGAGCCGCTGACCGGCATCTGGCTGGTGGAAGGCGTCTACGACAGCGGCACCGACAGCCCCACCGCCGCCGAGCGCCACGCCCTCAAGCACCAGGCCATGCGGGTGAGCCCGAGCCAGATCACCGATCCGCTCGGCCGCAACTGCCCGGCCCCCAGCTACGAGGTCCGGCGCACCAGCGGGGCGGAGTGGTTCGGCTATGGCGGCGGCTGGCTCGACCGGCGCGGGCCGGACGTGGCGCTGACGGCGGTGGACGTGCTGTGCGCCGGCTATCCCTTCGACCGCTACGCCCTGCGCGAGGATGGCGCCCTGGTCGGCCGCTACCGCGATGCCTACCTGGTGCTGCGGCGGGACGACGATCCGCGCATGGCGGAGCGCCTGCCGGCCCTGGATACCGCCCGCTACAACCGGGTGCTGATGCCCGGCGGTCCGGCCCGTCCGGCGGCGCCGCAACTGGCCGCCGCCGCCCCGGCCGCCGCGCCGGCGGCAGCGGCGGGGGAGGCCGGCGACGACGACGCCCTTGCCGTCGCCTTGGCGGTGCCGCCGCCGGAAGTGCTCGGCCCGCTGCGCCGCCCGGCGCCGGAACCGCAGGCTGAGGCGGCGGAGGGCCGCCCGGCCGCAGCCGGCGGCACGGCGCTGCATCTCGCCTCGCTGAAGACGGAAGACGCCGCCGCCGCCGAATGGCGCGGCCTGCGCCAGCGCCAGCCGCTGCTGCGGCAGTGGCAGGTGCGCTACGACAGCGTCGACCTGCCGGAGAAGGGGCGCTACGTGCGGGTGCTGGCGGTGCCGCCGGCCGGCACCGACGCCCGCGCCGCCTGCGCCGAGCTGGAGCGCGCCGGCCAGTACTGCCGCCTGCAACGCTGACGGGCGCTGTCGCCCAGGCAAAGGAAAAGGGCGGCCCGGGGGGAGGGCCGCCCTTCTGACGTTCGCCGCCCCGGGAACCAGGGGGGTGCGGGGGAGGGAGGTCCCCGCCGGGAGGCGAACGATCCGAACCGTGCGCCGACGCTAGGCGGTCAGCGGACGGAAGAACTTCTTGCCGGACCCGCACAGCGGGCAGATCCAGTCGTGCGGCAGGTCTTCAAACGACACGCCGGCGGGAACGGGGTGGCCGGGATGGGCGATGTTGTCGGCATCGCCGGTGGCCGGATCGTAGACGTAGGGGTCGCAGTCGGCGTTGGTGCACACCCACTTGGCCGCCGCCGCCTCGGCCGCCGAGGCCCGCCTGGGGCTGGCGGTGCCGCCCAGGCTGACCGCCAGCGAACCCAGCGCGATGTTCATCAGCGCCAGAAACCGGCGCCGCGTCGGCGCTCGGGCCATGGTGGTAGCGACTGCCGACTGAAGCATGGCACCCCCCTCTTCCGATGCCCCGAGTGTCGGCCAGGGGCGGCGGTGACGGAAGTGACGATGCTGTGACAACCTTGTGTCTGCGGAGGGCCTGCGCCCCCCGACCGGCGCACCCTGATGGGGGCCGGCCGGGGGAACCGGAGGATCACGCCAGGGCGGCGTTGAAATCGTCCAGCAGGGCGCCGATGCGGGCGGCGTCCCATTCGGTCATGATGGCCATGGCGCGGCGCGAAGCCTCGTGGATGGACATCTGCCGGATGCGTTGCTTCACCCGCGGGATGTTGGTCGACGACATGGACAGCTCGCGGAAGCCGAGGCCGAGCAGCAGCGGCGTCAGGCGCGGGTCGCCCGCCATCTCGCCGCAGACGGAGACGGGGATGCCGGCCCGGTGCGCCGCCTCGCAGCTGAACTGGATCAGCCGCAGCACCGCCGGATGCAGCGGGTTGTACAGATGCGCCACGGTGTCGTCGGACCGGTCGATGGCCAGGGTGTACTGGGTCAGGTCGTTGGTGCCGATGGCGAAGAAGTCGGCGTGGTAGGCCAGGGCATCGGCCGCCAGCGCCGCCCCTGGCACCTCGATCATGACGCCGAGCGGCGGCAGCGGATCGGGCAGCGGCACGCGGCGGCGATGCAGGCGGCGCACCACCTGATCGAGGATGCGGCGGGCCTGCACCAGTTCCTCCGGCGTGCCGATCATCGGCAGCAGGATGCGCACCGGCCCGATCACCCCCACCCGCAGGATGGCCGCCAGCTGCGCCTCGAACAGGTCGACATGGGCGAGGCTGAGGCGGATGGCGCGCAGGCCGAGCGCCGGGTTGGGCGAAATCCGCCCGCCCACCAGCGACCCCAGCTTGTCGCCGCCGGCATCCAGGGTGCGGATGGTGACCGGACGGCCGTTCATGGCCTCCACCACCGGCCGCATCAGCTCCACCTGTTCATCCTCGTCGGGCAGGTCGTCGCGGTTCATGAACAGGAACTCGCTGCGCAGCAGCCCCACCCCTTCCGCCCCGGCGTAGAGGGTGGCGTCGATCTCGGTCGGCAGTTCCATGTTGGCGTTGAGGTGGACCCGCACGCCGTCGCGGGTGACGGCCGGCACCTCGCGCAGGCGCGACAGCGCCCGCCGGTGCCGCAGGAAGTCGGCCCGCCGCTTGCGGTAGAGGCACAGCGCCTCGGCATCGGGGTTGATGATGACCTGACCGGCGGTGCCGTCGACGACGATGGTGTCGCCGCTGCTCACCTGCCCGGTCAGCCCCTGCACGCCCACCACCGCCGGCAGGCCGAGCGACCGCGCCATGATGGCGGTGTGGCTGTCGGCGCCGCCGGTTTCGGTGGCGAAGCCGCACACCGTTTCGGGGTCGAGCAGGGCGGTATCGGCCGGGCTCAGGTCTTCGGTGACGATCACCGTGTTGCGGCCGAGGGAGGAGAACGCCCGCACCGGCGCCTTGGTCAGGTTGCGGATCAGCCGCTGGCCGATGTCGCGGATGTCGGCCATGCGGCCGGCGAGATAGCTGTCCTCCATGGCCGCGAAGGCGGTCAGCAGCTCGCCGATCTCGTGCTTGACGGCGGCTTCGGCGTTGATGCGCTGCTCGGCGATGCGGCTGTTGACGCCGCGCACCAGCCGCGAGCCCGACAGCATCTGCTGGTAGGCGTCGAGCAGGTAGCCCAGTTCCTCGCCGGCGGCGCCGGGCAGCTTGCCGGCGCGGCGCTTGAGGGTGCCGAGCTGGCGCATGGCGGCCTGCACCGCCTCGGCGAAGCGGCGCTGTTCCGAGTCGATGCGACTGGCGGCGATGCGGTATTCGGGGGCGTGCAGCGCGCCGGCGTCATGCACGTGAACCGTTCCCACCGCAATTCCCGGAGCCACCCCCAGGCCGTCGAGCCGCCGGCAGTCGCGCGGCGCCCGCTCAGTCTTCATGGAACTTGTCGTCGATCAGCTGGCAGATGGCAGCGATGGCCGTCTCGGCATCGTCGCCGGCGGCGCGGATCTCGATGGTGGTGCCGGGCGACGCCGCCAGCATCATCAGCCCCATGATCGACCGGCCGGACACTTCCTGGCCGCGGTTGATGACGGTGATGTCGGCGCTGTATTCGGCCGCGAGCTTGACGAACTTGGCCGCGGCACGGGCGTGCAGGCCGCGGCTGTTCCTTATGGTCGCCTCGCGTCGGATCATGTCTTGGACGGTCCCCATTGGTGCCTCACGACTCCTGGGTCAGCAGCTTGGAGGCGACGTTGATGTACTTGCGCCCCGCCTCCTGGGCGGCGGCCACGGCATCGGCCAGGTCCTTCGTGCCGCGCACCGAGGCCAGCTTGATGAGCATGGGCAGGTTGACGCCGGCGATCACCTCCACCTTCGCCTTGTCCATGATGGAGATGGCAAGGTTGGACGGCGTGCCGCCGAACATGTCGGTCAGCAGCACCACCCCGGCGCCGCTGTCGGTCTGGGCGACGCGGGCCAGGATGTCGGCGCGGCGTTGCTCCATGTCGTCGTCGGGACCGATGCAGACGGTGGCGATCCGGTCCTGCGGCCCGACCACATGTTCCAGGGCCGCCACCAGTTCGTCGGCGAGCCGGCCGTGGGTTACGAGTACCATACCGATCATAGGGTTTCCCTCTTCTCCCACCCCTCGGGCAAGGCCTGGGGGTCGACGTCGCGGTGGCGGACGATGACGCGCATGCCGGCGTCGCGCAGCCACCGGGCCAGCCGGTCAACGGTGAAGACCGAGCGGTGCTTGCCGCCGGTACAGCCGATGGCGATGGTCAGATAGCTCTTGCCCTCGGCCTCATAGCGCGGCAGCAACGGCTGCAGAAGGGCGCGCAGGTTGGCGTAGAAGGCGCTCCAGTCGGGGTCGGCCTCCACATAGGCGGCCACCCGCGGGTCGAGGCCGGTGAACGGCTTCAGCTCAGGAACATAGTGCGGATTGGTTAAAAAGCGCACATCGAACACCAGATCGGCATCGCGCGGCACGCCGTCGCGGAAGCCGAAGCTGGTGACGCAGACCGTCATGCCGGGCGAGGTGCCGAGGCTGAACAGCTGTTCCAGGTCGGCCCGCAGGTCGCGCGGTGGCCGGTTGGTGGTGTCCATCACCACGTCGGCGGCATCGCGCAGCGGCCGCAGCATCTGGCGTTCGATCTGGATGCCGTCCAGCAGCGGCAGGTCCACCGCCAGCGGGTGACGGCGGCGGGTTTCGGTGAACCGCCGCATCAGCACTTCGGTGTCGCTGTCGAGGAACAGCAGCCGGGCATCCAGGTGATCCTCCGCCCGCAGCGCCGCCATGCCGCGCTTCAGCTGCGCCACGTCGAAATCGCGGGTGCGGATGTCGATGCCGAGCGCCAGCGGGCGTCGGATGCCGCCGCCGGCGTGCAGCAGGCCGTCGAGCAGCGCCAGCGGCAGGTTGTCCACCGCTTCCCAGCCCATGTCCTCCAGCGCCTTCAGCGCCGTGGTCTTGCCGGCGCCGGACAGGCCGGTGACCACGACCACGCGCCCGCAACCGGCCGCGTTGAGCGGCACTTGGGCGGGGTGGGCCGCTGCGGGCGGCACGGTGTCTCGCTCGACGGTCATGGTGTCTGAAGTATATCGCCCACGGCCAGCATAAGGGCAAGGCGAACCTTGGCCGGCGCGCTTGCCGCGAAGGGATCGAGCCGCACCAGCGGCAGCCGGTGGCCCGGCAGCAGCTCGACGGCGGCATCGGCGGGCGGCAGGCGCTCCACCGCCTCCGGCCGTACCAGGTCGACCACCAGCCGCAGCGGCACCGGGCCGGCGTGCAGCCACGCCGCCGGCAGCCGCAGGATGCCGACACCGCGCACCTCCAGCAGCCCGGCGATGGCGGCCGGCGCGGCGCCGGTCAGGCCTGCGGCGGAGGTGGGGTCGGCCGTCACCTCGGTATAATCATCGGCCACCAGCCGGGCATCGCCGCGGCCGTCGTCGAGCAGCCGCAGCGCCAGGTCCGACTTGCCGCTGCCCGACGGCCCGCGCAGCACCACGCCGCGCCCGCCGAGCGCCACGGTGGTGGCGTGAAGGGTGATGGTCATGGAAACCAGAGTGGGCGCCGCCGGGGGCCAAGTCAATCGGCGCCCCCTGCGGCACCGCCGGGCAGGGCCACTGCGCCGCCGCCTTCCCCCGCCGGGCCGCCGCTGCTAGCCTTGGCGCACCCTTCCGCCGCCGTCGAAAGCCCAAGCTCCCCCATGGCCGTTCTTCAGACCCTGTTCTCCGTCATCGCGCCGGTATTCCTCATCTCGCTCATCGGCTATTTCTGGGGCCGCAGCGGCAAGGTGTTCGACACCCCCATGGTGACCCTGCTGGTCATCAACATCGGCGTGCCGTGCCTGATCGTGAACGTGCTGCTGAAGGCGGACCTGACGGCCGACGCCCTGACCGAGATGGCCGCCGCCGCCTTCCTGTCGCTGATCGCCACCGCCGCCGTCGCCTATGGCTTCGTGCGGGTGATGGGGTGGTCGAGCCGCGCCTACCTGCCCGGCCTGATCTTCGGCAACACCGGCAACATGGGCCTGCCGCTGGCGCTGTTCGCCTTCGGGGAGCCGGGGCTGGCGCTCGCCATCGGCTATTTCGTCGTCTTCGCGGTGCTGCAGTTCACCTTGGGCCTCAGCGTCGCTTCCGGCCGCTTTTCGGTGAAGGAGACGGTGCGCAACCCGGTGGTGGTGTCGGTGGTGATCGCCATCGGCCTGATGGCCGCCGACGTGACGCTGCCGAAGTGGATCGACAACACCCTGACCCTGCTGGCCGGCATGACCATTCCGCTGATGCTGCTGACGCTCGGCGTGTCGCTCGGCCGGCTGCATGTCCACACCCTTGGCCGCAGCGCCGTGCTGTCGGTGATGCGGCTGGCGCTCGGCTTCGGCCTCGGCTGGGCGACGGCGGAGCTGCTGGGCATGGAGGGCATGGCGCGCGGCGTGCTGATCCTGCAGAGCGCCATGCCCGTGGCGGTGTTCAATTACCTGTTCGCGGTGCGCTACCACTCGGCGCCGGAGGAGGTGGCGGGGATGGTGGTGATTTCCACCGCCCTGTCCTTCGCCACCCTGCCCTTCCTGCTGCTGGTGGTGATGTAGCGCCGCCGCCGCGCCTCAGACCGCGAGGCCCTTGGCCATCACCCGCGCCAGGCGCTTGCCGAAGGCGATGGGGTCGGTGGGGGCCTCGCCCTCGACGATGCGGGCCTGATCGAGCAGCAGGAAGGCGAGATCCTCCAGCTCCGGCGTCGCCCCCGCCGTGGCGCGGCCGGCCATGTGCTTGATCAGCCCGTGGGTCGGGTTGATCTCCAGGATGCGCGGCGTCTCGTCGTCCTTCTGCTTGTGGGCGCGCAGCAGGCGTTCCAGGTGCATGGGCATGTCGCCTTCCTCGGCCACCAGGCAGACCGGGCTTTCGGTCAGGCGGCCGGAGGGGCGGACGTCCTTCACCTTGGCGCCCAGCGTCGCCTTCAGCAGGGTGACGAGGCCGTCCAGCTGGTCGGCCGGCGCTTCGTCCTTCTTGCGCTCCTCGGCCTGCTTCTCCTCCTCCGCGCCGCCCGCGATGGCGGCCAGATCGGCGCCGCCGGCGGCCACCGACTTGAGCGAGAAGTCCTTGTAGCCGGGGGCGTTGGCGACCCAGAACTCGTCGATGGGATCGGTCAGCAGCAGCACCTCGACGCCCTTGGCGCGGTAGCCTTCCAGCAGCGGGCTCTGCATCAGCGCGGCGCGGTCGTCGCCGGTGATGTAGTAGATGTGCTTCTGCCCGTCCTTCATGCGGCCGACATAGTCGTCGAAGGACACCAGCCCCTCGCCGTGGGTGGTGCGGAAGCGCACCAGCTCGGTGATCTTGTCGCGGCGTTCCCAGTCCTCGTACATGCCCTCCTTCACCACGGCGCCGAAGGTATCCCAGAAGCGGGCGTAGTCGTCGGGGGCGTCGGCGGCCTTCTTCTTCAACTCGCCCAGCAGCTTGTTGACGAGGCCGTTCTGGATCTTCTTCAGCAGCGGGTTGTGCTGCAGCATCTCGCGGCTGACGTTGAGCGGCAGGTCGGGGCTGTCGACCACGCCGCGCACGAAGCGCAGCCACGCCGGCACCAGGCCCTCGCAGTCGTCGGTGATGAACACCCGGTTGACGTAGAGCCGCACATGCTGCTTGCGGTCGGGCTGGAACAGGTCGAACGGCTTCTGGCCGGGGATGAACAGCAGGCCGGTGTATTCGATGGCGCCTTCGGCCTTGGTGTGCAGGGTCAGCCAGGGTTCGTCGAAGGCGTGGGCGACGTGGTGGTAGAATTCCTTGTACTGCTCGGCGGTGATGTCGTCCTTCGACCGCGTCCACAGGGCGGAGGCTTCGTTCAGCGTCTCCACCTCGGCATCGCCCTCCTTCAGCTGCACCGGGATGGCGATGTGGTCGGAGTAGGTCTTGACGATGTGGCGCAGGCGGAAGGGCTCCAGGAACTCCTCCTCGCCGTCCTTCAGGTGCAGCACGATGCGGGTGCCGCGGCCGGCATCGGGCACCTCGCCGACGGTGAAGGTGCCGCTGCCGTCGGACACCCAGCGCCAGCCGTGGGCGTCGCCGGCCTTGCGGCTGACCACTTCCACCTGCTTCGCCACCATGAAGGCGGAATAGAAGCCGACGCCGAACTGGCCGATGAGGGTCAGGTCCTTGCGCGAATCGCCGGTCAGGTTGCGCAGGAACTCGCCGGTGCCGGAGCGGGCGATGGTGCCCAGGTTCTCGATCAGCTCGTCGCGGTTCATGCCGACGCCGTTGTCGGCGACGGTCAGCGTCTTCGCGTCCTTGTCCGGCGTCAGGGTGATGCGGAAGCCGGGGTCGTCGGCGGTCAGTTCTGGCTGGGTCAGGGCCATCCAGCGCAGCTTGTCGCAGGCGTCGGAGGCGTTGGACACCAGCTCGCGCAGGAAGATCTCCTTGTGGGAGTACAGGCTGTGGACGACGATATCCAGCACCCGCGCCACTTCCGCCTGAAAATTCAGTTTCTCGTCAGCCATCTCGAGCAATCCTTGTTCCTTGGCCTTGGCTCGGTCCCCTGAGGGCGCGCGCCGGCCCCTGCGGGCGCCGGCGGCGGCACGATATGGGGAAATTCGGCGGCGAAGTGCAAGCACAGGATGCCGGTCGCCACCATGCGCGAACCGCCGCCCCGGCCGCCGCGTCCTCTATCGGCCGGCGGGCCGCGCCGGACGGGTGCCGCGCCAGGGCAACAAGAAAAGGTGGCGGTGGCCTATCCTCGACGTTGCCCACACGCGAGGGACGGGCTATTAATTCCGGCCCGTCGCCCCGCGCCGCAACGCCGTGACGACAGCCGGCCCGCGCGCCGTCGGAAGACGCCCGTGCGACCGGAACGACAGATTTCTGAACCCCGGCCGGACCGTGCTGGCATAAGGCCGACGGCCGTGCGACGACCAGGAGAGTTTTATGCAGCTTCCCGTGCAGATCTCCTTCCACGGACTCGACCACTCGGACGCCGTCGAGCAGCGCGTCCGCGAGAAGGTGGAAAAGCTGGAGCAGTTCTGCAAGGACATCGTGTCCTGCCGCGTGGTGGTCGAACAGCACCACAAGAACACCTCCAACCAGCACCACAAGGGCGAGCCGTTCCACATCACCATCAATCTGTCCGTTCCGGGCGATGAACTGGTGGTCGGCCGCGACCCGAAGGAAGTGCACGCGCACGAAGACATCGGCGTGGCCATCCGCGATGCCTTCGACAGCATGGAGCGGCAGCTGAAGTCCTGGGTCGGCAAGCAGCGGGAACTCGACCGCAACGCCCACAAGTCGGCCTGATCCGACGCCGCCGTCCGGCAGCCTGACCGACGCCCTTCGCGCCTGCGCGAAGGGCGTTCGCGCATGGGGATGGCGGCGGCCGGCAGCCTTGCATTCCTGCCCCGTCCTCCCGATGTTGCGGCTATGACAAGCACGCTTTCGGGGGCCAGGATCACCGCGGTCCTCGGCCCGACCAACACCGGCAAGACCCACCTCGCCATGGAGCGCATGATGGGTCATGCCACCGGCATGATGGGGTTTCCGCTGCGGCTTCTCGCCCGCGAGAACTATGACCGGGTCGTTCGCGCCAAGGGGCCGCACCGGGTCGCCCTCATCACCGGCGAGGAAAAGATCATCCCGCCCAACCCGTCGTGGTGGATCTGCACGGTGGAGAGCATGCCGCTCGACCGCCGGGTGGATTTCCTCGGCATCGACGAGATCCAGCTGTGCGCCGACCCTGACCGCGGCCACATCTTCACCGACCGCCTGCTGCGCGCCCGCGGCACGCGCGAGACCATGTTCCTCGGCAGCGAGACCATCAAGCCGCTGATCCGCGATCTGGTGCCGGGGATCGAGGTGGTGACCCGGCCCCGCCTGTCGCAGCTGACCTATGCCGGGCCGCGCAAGCTGACGCGGCTGCCGCGGCGGTCGGCCATCGTCGCCTTCTCCGCCGCCGACGTCTATGCCATCGCCGAGCTGGTGCGCCGCCAGCGCGGCGGCGCGGCGGTGGTGCTGGGGGCACTCAGCCCGCGCACCCGCAATGCCCAGGTGGCCATGTTCCAGGCCGGCGAGGTCGACCATCTGGTGGCCACCGATGCCATCGGCATGGGCCTCAACATGGACATCGACCACGTCGCCTTCGCCTCCGTCCGCAAGTTCGACGGCCACATGCCGCGCCGGCTGGACGCCTCGGAAGTGGCGCAGATCGCCGGGCGCGCCGGCCGCGGCATGAACGACGGCACCTTCGGCACCACCGGCGACACCGGCGGCATCGACCCCGAGATCGTGGAGCGGGTGGAGGCCCACAGTTTCCCGCCGCTGACCGGCCTGTTCTGGCGCAACGCCGACCTGCGGCCGACCTCCATCGACGCCCTGCTGGCCTCCCTCGCCAAGCCGCCGCCGCAGCCCGGCCTGATCCGCCCGCGCCGCCCGGCCGACGACCAGCTGGCGCTGGAGGCGCTGGCCCGCGACCCGGAGATCCGCCGCATCGCCGATACCGCCCACCGGGTGCGGCTGCTGTGGGACGTCTGCGGCGTGCCCGACTTCCGCAAGGTGATGCCGGAGAGCCATTCGCGCCTGCTGGCCCAGATCTACCGCCACCTCACCGCCGGCGACGGCCGCATTCCCACCGACTGGCTGGCCGGGCACGTGCGGCAGGTGGACCGGGTGGATGGCGACATGCACGCCCTGGTCGACCGCATCGCCTCCATCCGCGTGTGGACCTACATCAGCCACCGCGCCGACTGGCTGCACGACACCCGCGAATGGCAGGAAAAGACCCGCGCGGTGGAGGATCGCCTGTCCGACGCCCTGCACGAAAGCCTGACCCAGCGCTTCGTCGACAAGCGCACCGCCGTGCTCGCCCGGGCGCTGCGCGACGACACGCCGCTGCTGCCCACCGTCTCCGCCGCCGGGGCGGTGCTGGTGGAGGGGCAGTCGCTCGGCCAGCTGACCGGCCTGCGCTTCATCCCCGAAAAGGGCGAGAGCCGCGCCGCCGACCGGGCGGTGATGAACGCCGCCGGCAAGGCCCTGCGGCGGGAGATCGCCGACCGCGTCGACCAGCTGGTGCAGGACGGCGACGACGCCTTCACCCTCGACGATGCCGCCGCCGTGCTGTGGCGCGGCGAGCCGGTGGCGCGGCTGACCGCCGGTGCCGACCCGCTGCGCCCGGCGGTGGAGGTGCCCTTCGCCGACATGCTGGAAGGCGATGCCCGCGACAAGGTGCGCCGCCGCGTCGGCGACTGGGTGAAGGCCCACATCGGCAGCGTGCTCAAGCCGCTGCTGCGGGCGCTGGAGGCGGACCTGACGGGGGCGCCGCGCGGCCTGGTGTTCCAGCTGGCGGAAGGGCTCGGCAGCCTGCCGCGGGCGGTGGTGGAGCCGCAGCTGCGGGCCCTGGCGGAGGCCGACCGCAAGGCGCTCGCCCGCCTCGGCATCCGCTTCGGGGTCGAGACCGTGTTCGTGCCGGCCCTGCTGAAGGCGGCGCCGCAGCGCCTGCGCGGCCGCCTGTGGGCCGCCCGCACCGGCGGCGTGCTGCCGGCCCTGCCGGAGGGCCGCACCAGCCTGCGGTTCGACGCCGGCGTGCCGTCCGGCTGCTACGAGGCCATGGGCTATCGCGTGCTCGGCCCGGTGGCGGTGCGGGTGGACATGGTGGAGCGCTTCGCCGCCGAACTGCGCCGCATCGCCCGCGAGCAGCAGGGCCTCCTGCCGCCGCAGGTGCTCACCCTGCTCGGCATCGGCAGCGACGACGCTCCGGCGGTGCTGGCGGCGCTGGCCTGGCAGGCGGAGGCGACGGCCGACGGCCTGCGGGTGCGGCCGCTGGCGCGCAAGCCCCGCCGCCCGGCTTCCCGTGCCCGCAAGGCGGAGGCGGCCAGCGCGGGCGAGGCGCCGACCCCCGCCGGCCATGGGAAGGACAAGGGGAAGGACAAGGGCAAGGTCAAGGGCGGCGGCGGTCCCAAGCGGCCGCGCCGCGACTTCGAGGACAGCCCCTTCGCCATCCTGCGCGACAAGGTAAGGATCACCGCGTGAGCGACGACGACGACACCCCCGACCCTGCCGCCCCGCCGCCGGGCGGCGGCGCCATCCGTCTGGACAAGTGGCTGTGGCACGCCCGCTTCTGCAAGACGCGCGGGCTGGCGCAGACGTGGTGCGGCTCCGGCCACGTCACCGTCAACGGCCGCACCGTCAGCAAGCCCTCGACCACCGTGAAGCCGGGCGACACCGTCAGCTTCCTGTCCGGCCCCTACCGCCGCACGGTGGTGGTGCAGGCCCCCGGCGAGCGGCGTGGCCCGGCACCCGAGGCCCAGACCCTCTACACCGAGCCGACGCCGCCGGACCGGGTGACCGACGCCTTCATGCCCCACCGCCCGCGCGGCACCGGCCGCCCGACCAAGAAGGACCGCCGCGCGCTCGCCTCGCTGAAGGGCGAGGGGGCGGAATAGGCTCCGAAATCGTAATCGCTCCGTTCGATCAATAAAGACCCTACTATCGGTTGGATCATCATCATCCGCTTCCCCTAAGGTCGGGACATCACCCGCAGGAGGAACGCCGAGATGACCGACCGCCGCCCCACCATGACCACCACCGCCGGCGCCCCGATCGCCGACAACCAGAACTCGCTCAGCGCCGGCCCGCGCGGCCCGCTGCTGATGCAGGACTGGCAGCTGATCGAAAAGCTGGCCCACCAGAACCGCGAACGCATCCCCGAGCGGGTGGTGCATGCCAAGGGCTGGGGCGCGCACGGCACCTTCACCGTCACCAACGACATCACCCGCTACACCCGCGCCAAGGTGTTCTCGAAGGTCGGCAAGCAGACGCCGCTCATCGCCCGCTTCTCCACCGTCGCCGGCGAGCAGGGGGCGGCCGATGCGGAACGCGACGTGCGCGGCTTCGCGGTGAAGTTCTACACCGAGGAAGGCAACTGGGACGTGGTCGGCAACAACACGCCGGTGTTCTTCGTCCGCGACCCGCTCAAGTTCCCCGACTTCATCCACACCCAGAAGCGCCACCCGCGCACCAACCTGCGCAGCCCGACGGCCATGTGGGATTTCTGGTCGCTGAGCCCGGAAAGCCTGCACCAGATCACCACCCTGTTCTCCGACCGCGGCCTGCCGCAGACGCCCATGCACATGAACGGCTACGGCAGCCACACCTACAGCTTCTGGAACGATGCCGGCGAACGGTTCTGGGTGAAGTTCCACTTCAAGACCCACCAGGGCCACAAGCACTACACCAACGACGAAGCCGCCGAGATCATCGGCCGGACCCGCGAGAGCTATCAGGAGGCGCTGTTCGGCACCATTGAACGCGGCGAGTTCCCGCGCTGGACCCTGTTCGTGCAGATCATGCCGGAGCTGGAGGCCGAAACCACCCCCTACAACCCCTTCGACCTGACCAAGGTGTGGCCGCACGGCGACTACCCGCTGATCGAGGTCGGGGTGATGGAGCTGAACCGCAACGCCGACAACTACTTCGCCGAGATCGAGCAGGTGGCCATGTCGCCATCCAACGCGGTGCCGGGCATCGGCTTCTCGCCCGACCGGATGCTGCAGGCGCGGCTGTTCTCCTACGCCGATGCCCACCGCTACCGCCTCGGCACCCATTACGAGGCGCTGCCGGTGAACGCTCCGCGCTGCCCCGTCCACCACTACCACAAGGACGGCGCCATGCGGTTCTTCCGCAACGACACCGGCAACCCGGACGCCTACTACGAGCCCAACTCCTTCAACGGCCCGACGCAGGACCCGACGGTGGCGGAACCGCCGCTGCGCATCACCGGCGATGCGGCCCGCTACGACCACCGCGCCGGCAACGACGACTTCTCGCAGCCGCGGGCCCTGTTCCGCCTGTTCGACGCCGACCAGCGCAGCCGCCTCCATGCCAACATCGCGGCGGCCATGCAGGGGGTGCCGGCGGTGATCGTGGAACGCCAGCTGGCCCTGTTCGACCAGGTGGACCCGGAATACGGCGCCGGCGTGCGGGCGGCGCTGCGGCAGTAGCCGACTGGCAGAGGCCCGAGGCCGGGGGGCCGGGGGCCGGGATCGCTCAGGCGGTCTCGGCCGTCGGCTGCTGCAGCGGCACGGTGGAGCCGGTCTTGACCCGGCGCAGGGCGATGCAGGCGTCGTAATTGCGGACCAGCGGGTTGTCGGTCAGGAAGCGGCGCAGGAAGGCGTCGTAGTCGGCCATGTCGCGGCACGACAGCACCAGCACATAGTCGAAGCCGCCGGACACGTGCCAGCACTGCTGCACCTCCGGCGCGGCGCGGGCGGCGCCTTCGAAGGCGGACAGGTCTTCGGCGTGCTTGGTCTCCAGCGCCACCCGCACCACCGCCTGCAGGGTGACGCCCACCTTTTCGGGCGCCACCACCGACACGTCGGCGATAATGACGCCGGCGCGGCGCAGGCGGTCCACCCGGCGCAGACAGGCGGCGGGAGACAGATGAACAACTTCGGAAAGGGAAGCGCTCGTCAGCCTGTTGTCGCGCTGAAGCTCGGTCAATATCCGAATGTCATAGGCATCGAGCTGCATGTCTTCCCCGTGGCCGGAACCGGCGCTCGTGCAACCCCTGCATGAAAGAATGCACGGCGATTGCGCGGAAAATTATCATGCGGCCCGTGCAATTTGCGCGCATTCTTCGGGGCTTCGACGGTATTTCTAATCCGGGCGGCCCATTCCCCCGAGTGACCCGCCCACCTGCCGCCGCACCTCCCGTGCACCCCGGATACAAAAGCTCGGACGCGGCGGCATTCCCCGAACCAGGACGGGTGGCGACCCCCGCCGTCGTGGTTCGGGGACCCCGTGGGCAAGAACGGGGGAACCCCCGTGGGCGAAAGACGCCGACCCTCTGGTATATCCCCGATTGTCCCGGCTGCACGCAGGAGCGTCAAGCCGGCTTATCCCATGGCCGTCATCGGGTATTTGCATTGCACCTGCCGGCGCCGGGCCCTGCGACCCGGCGGGCAGGGAGGCGCGCGCCTCAGCCGGCGGCCAGCACCCGCGGCCGGCCGGTTTCGTCGATGGCGACGAAGGTGAAGGTTCCTTCGGTGACCTTCACCGGCTCCAGGGTCGAGCGGCGGCGCACCCAGGCTTCCACCTTGATGGCGAGCGAGGTGCGGCCGGTGCGGATGACGCGGGTGTAGCAGGTGAGTTCGTCCCCCACCCGTACCGGCTTGTGGAAGGTCATGCCGTCCACCGCCACGGTGACCACCCGGCCCTGCGCCGCCACCCCGGCCGCCATGCCGCCGGCGAGGTCCATCTGGCTCATCAGCCAGCCGCCGAAGATGTCGCCGGCGGGGTTGGTGTCGGCCGGCATGGCCAGCGTGCGGATCATGATTTCGCCCTGCGGCAGGGCGGGTTCGGCGGCGGCATCGGTCATGGCGGCTGGTCCTTCGGACGGTGGGTTTCCCATGGCCCCACCATATAGCCGACACCGCCCGCCGCCGCCACGGCATCGCCTTGCCGGCCCCTGGGGTGCTGCCTATAATGCGCGCCATGTCCGACCTGTTCCAGAACACCGCCGCCAAACCCGCCGACTACACCGCCAAGGACATCGAGGTCCTGGAGGGGCTGGAGCCCGTCCGCAAGCGGCCCGGCATGTACATCGGCGGCACCGACGAAAAGGCGCTCCACCACCTGGTGGCGGAGATCCTCGACAACGCCATGGACGAAGCGGTGGCCGGCCACGCCACCGTCATCGACGTGGAGCTGGCGCCCGACAACGTGGTGACCATCCGCGACAACGGCCGCGGCATCCCGGTCGACCCGCACCCCAAGTACCCCGGCAAGTCGGCGCTGGAGGTGATCTTCACCACCCTGCACTCGGGCGGCAAGTTCGGCGGCGGCGCCTACAAGGTGTCCGGCGGCCTGCACGGCGTCGGCGTGTCGGTGGTCAACGCCCTGTCGGACAGCCTGATCGTGGAGGTGGCGCGCGAGCGCAAGCTGGTGCGCCAGACCTATTCCCGCGGCCTCGCCACCAGCCCGCTGCAGGACCTGGGCGCGGTGCAGAACCGGCGCGGCACCACCGTCACCTTCCACCCCGACCCGGACATCTTCGGCCCGCGCGCCCGCTTCAAGCCGGGCACGCTCTACCGCATGACGCGGTCGAAGGCGTACCTGTATCGCGGCGTGCGCATCCGCTGGAGCTGCGCCCCCGAACTGATCAAGGAAGACAACCCGACGCCCGAAAGCGCCGAGCTGCACTTCCCCAACGGCCTGACCGACTTCCTGGCCGAGCTGATGCAGGGGCGCGACACCGTCACCCCCGCCGTCTTCGCCGGCCGCCAGGACTTCCCCGACGACATGGGATCGGTGGAATGGGCCATCGCCTGGCCGGACGACCAGGAGGCCTTCTTCTCCTCCTACTGCAACACCGTGCCGACGCCCGAGGGCGGCACCCACGAACAGGGCCTGCGCAACGCCCTGACCAAGGGGCTGCGCAGCTTCGGCGACATGGTGAACAACCGCAAGGCCGCCAACCTGACGCCCGAGGACGTGCTGGGCGGCGCCTGCGTCATGCTGTCGTGCTTCATCCGCGAGCCGCAGTTCCAGGGCCAGACCAAGGAAAAGCTGGCGAGCGCCGAGGCGACGCGGCTGGTCGAACAGGCCATGAAGGACCAGTTCGACCACTGGCTGTCGGGCGACGCCCAGGCCGCCAACGCCCTGCTCTCCCACGCCCTGTCGCGCGCCGACGACCGCGCCCGCCGCAAGGCGGAGAAGGAGACCAGCCGCAAGACCGCCACCAAGAAGCTGCGCCTGCCCGGCAAGCTGGCCGACTGCTCGCGCTCCATCGCGCAAGGCACGGAACTGTTCCTGGTGGAGGGGGATTCGGCCGGCGGCTCGGCCAAGCAGGCGCGCATGCGCGAAACCCAGGCGGTGCTGCCCCTGCGCGGCAAGATCCTCAACGTCGCCTCGGCCAGCATTGAAAAGCTGCGCGCCAACCAGGAACTGTCGGACCTGCTGGAGGCGCTCGGCTGCGGCGCCCGCGACCATTACGACGACGAGAAGCTGCGCTACGAGAAGGTCATCATCATGACCGACGCCGACGTCGACGGCGCCCACATCGCTAGCCTGCTCATGACCTTCTTCTACCGCGAGATGCCGAAGCTGATCGAGAACGGTCACCTCTATCTCGCCATGCCGCCGCTCTACCGCCTCACCCACGGCGGCAAGAGCATCTATGCCCGCGACGACGCCGACAAGGACCGCCTGCTGAAGACCGCGTTCAAGGCCACCGCCAAGGTGGAGATCAGCCGCTTCAAGGGCCTGGGCGAAATGCCGCCCATGCAGCTGAAGGAAACCACCATGAACCCGGCGACGCGCACGCTGCTGCGCGTCAGCGTGCCCGACGTGCGCACCGAGGAAAGCCGCGAGGAAGCCGCCAGCACGGCGCGCCTGGTGGAGCGCCTGATGGGCCGCAAGCCGGAGCTGCGCTTCCAGTTCATCCAGGAAAACGCCCGCTTCGTCGAAGAACTGGACATCTGATCCGGGCCTGATCCCCCGTCCCTGCGTCACCCCCGCGGCCTGCGCCGTCGGGGGTGTTCGACGTTTCCACCTTTTCGCAACTGCCGTATCCGGTGGGACACTTGCCGCCGGACAGGGTGATCGGCCACGGTGAGGGGGCAGGGAGGGATCATCACGGTGGCCGGCGCTTCGGCGGTTCTTGGGGAAGAACTGCGGAACAGCGGGGCACCAGCCGGCCGGAGGACCCCATGTCCATCATCGTCTCGCTTCACGACCACCCTGCCTTCCACCGCCGCTGGCTGGCGCGTCAGTCGCGCCGGGTGGCCGCCGACTGCCGCGAGGCGAGCCACACCCTGAGCGAGATGCGCTCCGCCCTGGTGGATTTCGGCAACCGGCTGGAGGAATACCAGCAGGTCATCGCGCCGACGCGGCGGGAATCGCGCGCCACCATCGCCGCGCTGGACAGCGGCGACATCGCCACCATGGAGGCGGTGCGCGACGGCATCCTGCGCCGTCGCGGCAGCCGCTGACAGGCCCCGGCGGGGCTCGCCGCCGCGACCGATCACGCCCCCTCGCCGCGTCCAGCGGCGATCAGGCCCCTCGCCGCCTTAGGCGGCGATCAGGCAGACGCCATGGCCCGCGGCAGGCTGCCGCCGCTGTGGGCGGCGACGTAGGCATCCAGCGACGGCGGCGGCGCCTGCCCCACCAGGGCGAAGGCGGCCTGCATGGCCTGCGCCCGCACCTGCGCCTCGGCGCCGTCGGGATCGCCGGCGGCCACCGCCGCCAGACAGGCCGCCCAGGTTTCGGCCCGGGTCAGCAGGGCCGCCGTCTCCAGCGCCGCCGACTGGCGGTGAATGAGGATCTGGCCGCGCAGGCCGGTCACCATCTGGCGCAGCACCGCATCGTCGCAAGCATCGAACAGGGCGGTCAGGAAGGCGTCCTCGTGCAGGCGCAGGTCCTCGCCGCGACCGGCTTCGGCAGAGCGCTCCAGCTGCCGCAGGGCGCGGCCGAGGGCGTTGAAGTCGCGCGCCGTGCCGTGGATGCAGGCCAGCCGGGCGACGAAGCCCAGCAGCAGGCCATAGGCGACCACCACGCGCAGCAGATCCTCGCGCTCCAGCCGGGCGACGAAGGTGCCGCGGCCGACCACGATGCGGACGAGGCCGCTGGTCTCCAGGATCTTCAGGGCTTCGCGCACCGGCGCCCGGCTGACGCCGAACATGGTGGACAGTTTGGTCTCGACCAGCCGCTCGCCCGGCTCGAAGCGGCCGTCAAGGATGGCCGCGGAAATGCGCTCCGCCACGCTCTGCGTGAGCGTCGGCGACCGCGCGATGGTGTCGTCGTTCAGCATGTCGGTACTCGACGCCTGTCGGCGGCCGTCCGGGGGTCCGGCCGCTTCTCCCCCCACCCCACGCTGCAGCGGTCTCCCCCGACGGTCCCCACTGACCGCACCCGCGTCATCGTGCCGAAAACACACACAATACGGGTAATGGTATCCGTCTGCGGTAAGGCGGTCAACGTGGCCCCGCGTCAGGGGCGGCGGCCTTGCCGAAGGGATCGGGGCAGGCGCAGGGGCGTTGCGACGAAAGGCGCCCTCATGGCCGGTTTTCCGGCACCTGCGGTCGGCGGGCGGGCCTCACCGCCGCAGGATGTCGGTGGCGCGGTGGTCGGCCGGCACGCCGTCGATCAGGATGACGTCGCCGCGGCTGTCCCCCTGCCGCAACGGCAGCAGCCGGCGATAGGCGTCGGAGGCGTACCAGCCCTCGGCGCTGGCGCGGTCGGGGAAGGCGATGACGATGAGGTCGCCGCTCCAGGCGCCCTCCAGCACCGTCGGCGGGTCGCCGTGGATGAGGAAGCGGCCGCCGAAGGGCGCCAGGGTGGCGTCGATGCCCTCCAGGTAGGCGACGATCTCCGGGCCCATGGCGACGTCGTGCAGGTGTCCGATGGCGTAGGTGGTCATGGCGGGCTTGTCCTGTGCTCGGGGCGGGGTGGATGCCGTCACCATGCCGTCGCCGCTGCGGCAGGACGATAACCCGGCAGGTAATTGGCGCGCCGCGCCGCCGCCGCGTATGATGCCGGCCATGAGACCTTCGTCGTCCTGCTCCGCCGGAACCCTGCTGCGCCACTGGCGCACCCGCCGCCGCCTCAGCCAGCTGGCGCTGGCGGCCGAGGCGGGGGTGTCGCAGCGGCACCTGAGCTTCGTCGAATCGGGACGCGCCGCCGCCAGCCGCGACATGCTGCTGCACCTGGCCGAGCACCTGGACATCCCCCTGCGCGAGCGCAACGCCCTGCTGGCGGCCGGCGGCTTCGCCCCGGTGTTCCCCCGCCACGACCTCGCCGACGCCGGATTCGCGCCCGCCCTGGCGGCGGTGCGCACCATCCTGGCGGCCCATGAGCCGTGGCCGGCGCTGGCCGTCGACCGCAGCTGGACGCTGGTGGCCGCCAACCGGGCGCTGGCGCCGCTGCTGGCGGCGGCCCATGCCGGGCTGCTGGCGGCGCCGGTGAACGTGCTGCGCCTCAGCCTGCACCCGCGCGGCCTGGGGCCGCAGATCGTCAACTACCGCGACTGGCGGGCGCATGTGCTGGAGCGGCTGGCGCGCGACATCGCCCTGACCGCCGACGTCGGCCTCCTCGCCCTGCGGCGGGAGATCGAGTCCTACCCCGTCCCCGCCGGCGCCGCGCCGCCCCGCCGCGGCGGGGGCGCGCCC
>NZ_BAAAEP010000013.1:0-84856 GCF_039523075.1 Caenispirillum bisanense | reverse complement strand
CCTGGCGGACGTACTACCCTTGGTGCCTGGGACCACGCCGCCGGCCGGGCCGGAGGCGATCCGCGTCGTGCATCGTGAGGCTTTCTTGAATCGCCCGCTTATCGTTGCCATCGCCGGGGCCGTCGTCGTCCTCATCGCCCTCATCCTCACCCTGACGGTGGGAGGGGACGACGAAGACCCGCCGCCGCCGCCCGTCAGCGAGGCGCCGGCACCGGCTGCCGAGCCCGCCGCCACCGCCGACACGGCCGCCGCACCGCCGTCAGCACCGGCCGCCGCCCCCGCCAACGGGGTGGCGCCGAGCTTCGACGTGGTCCGCATCGACCGCCAGGGCAACGTCGTGATGGCCGGCCGGGCTGCACCCGATGCCGAGGTGACGATCATCGACGGCGAGCGCGAGCTGGGGCGGGTGAAGGCCGATGCCCGCGGCGAATGGGTGTTCCTGCCGGCCGAGCCGCTGGCGCCGGGCACGCGCGAGCTGGCCCTGCGCAGCGTCGACCGCGGCGGCGAGCCCCGCATGGCCGAGGGATCGGTGGTGCTGGTGGTGCCGGAACCGGGCGCCGGCTCCGACACGCCGCCGCTGGCGGCGCAGACGACGCCGGGCGGCCCCAGCCGGGTGCTGCAGGCGCCGGCGCCGGTGCTGGCCGATACCCGCGAGCCGGGCGCCGGCGGCGACGCCGGGGCCGAGGGCGGGCCGACGGTCATCGACGTGGTCGACTACGACGTCGAGGGCCGCCTCAGCTTCGGCGGCCGGGCGGCGCCGGGCACGGTGGTGCAGGGCTATGTCGACAACGCCTTCGCCGGCCGCACCACCGCCGACGACAGCGGCCGCTGGACCATCATCCCGACCGATCCGGTGGCGCCGGGCAGCCATGTGCTGCGGGCCGACTCCCTGGCCGCCGACGGCGACGTGATGGCCCGCGCCGAGATCCCCTTCCTGCGGCCGGAAAGCGTGCACGTGCCGCCGGGCGAGCGGGCGGTGATCGTCCAGCCCGGCAACAGCCTGTGGCGCATCGCCCGCCGCACCCTGGGCAGCGGCGCCGACTACACGCTGATCTATGAAGCCAACCGCACCCAGATCCGCGACCCCGACCTCATCTATCCCGGCCAGGTGTTCCTGCTGCCGGCCGGCGACAACGGCTGAGACGGCGTCAGCGCCCCTCCGCCTGCCACCCTTCCACCCGCACGCAGGCATAGGCGGCGGCGGTGCGGCCGGAGGGCGGGAAGTCGGTGCTCCACGGGGCGGCGCCGGTGGCGCCCCACAGGTTCAGCATCAGGAAGGCCGGCTCGCTCGGCAGCGGCACCGCACCGCCGGGCGGCGCCGTGTGGACCACGGTGCCGTCGACCAGCCAGTCGATGCGGTCGGGCAGCCAGCGCACGGCGTAGTCATGGAAGCCCGCCGAGGCATCGAACGGGAGCGGCACCGAGGCTTCCACCGCCACCCCGTCGGTCCAGTAGGTGGCGTGCAGGCGGGTCGGGTCGTCGCCCTTGATCTCGATATCGATTTCGTGGTGCGGCGTGCCTTCCGCCGGGCCGGTGTAGAGGAACACGGCGGTGATGGCGCCGGGGTGGGCAGAGGCCCGCAGCCGGGCGCCGAACAGGCCGTGGCCGAGGCGCCGGCGCGTCCGCACCTCGCCGCCGCCGAGGCCGTCGCCACCGGCATCCGGCGCCAGGGTGAGGCGCAGGCCCTCCGCCCCCGCAGCCACCCGCGCCGGGCTCCAGCGGTTGAGGAAGTGGCCGCCGTTGGCCCAGTCGGCCACCTGCCAGCGGGCCGGATCGAGGGTCGTGAAGCGGTCGACGAAGCCCCCGGCCGGCGGCGGCCCGTCGCACAGCCCCTGCCCTGCCGCCTGCCCAGCCGACACCCCCAGCCACAGCGCCAGCAGCGGCGGCGCCAGCCGCCTCACCGCGTCGCCGTCCCGAGGAAGCGCTGCATCAGGTTGCGGCCGAGGGAGCGGCGGCGGCCGTCCGGCGGCGGCTCGGTGCTGAAGACGCCGCAGAACAGATAGGCGATGAGGGCGTCGCGGCGGCTGTCGTCGCAGTCCTCCCAGGCAAAGCGCAGGGCGAGTCCGCCGCCCTTGGGGAACACCACCTCCGCCGGCACCGGCCCGACCTCGGGCAGCTCCACGGTGATGCGGTCGCCCGGCCGCGCCGTCAGGCCCGGCGCCCGCACGAAGGCGCCGCTGACCGACACGTCCACCGCCATGCCGCCATGGCTGCCGCCGTCGCCGTCACCGGCGGGGCGCACGGTCACCGGGCGGTTGACGTAGAAGCGTTCTTCCTTGCGCTTGCGCGGCACGTCGAAGCAGATCAGCGACGCCAGGATCAGGATGACGATGTTCAGCACCGCCCACGCCGCCGCCACCGGGAAGAACTCGCGGTCGGCCATGGGGCGGATGGCGGGGATGCTGTTCAGCACCAGCCCCAGCGCCGTCAGGCCGATGAACACCATGATGCAGGCGAACGAGATCCAGTCGACGCCGGCGGCGTTCAGGCTGCCCTTGGGCGTCACCCGGAACGGCTTGCCGAACGGCCGCACCAGGCTGGACAGCACCGTCGGCAGCAGCCGGAAGGTGGCGAACACGCCGATGGCGGTGGACAGGATGGGCATGTACTTGCCGCGCACCAGCCAGTGCATGGTCCAGTAGTAGCAGGCGAGAACCGGCATCTGGTAGAAGATCAGGTCGTCCAGGCTGGTGTAGTGCAGCGGCATCAGGCCGGTGAGCATGTAGACGATGGGCACCAGCAGCGCCATCATCCGCACCGGATACTGCACGATCCAGCTGAACGGGAAGAACAGGATGCGGTCCAGCACCCGCATGCCGCCGCGGCCAAGGGGGCCTTCCGGCAGGAACAGGGTCTGGATGCCGCCCTGGCACCAGCGCGCCCGCTGCACGAAGAAGGCATCCAGGCTTTCCGCCGCCAGGCCCATGCTCAGGCGCTCGTTCAGGTAGCGGGTGGTCCAGCCCTTGCGGCGGGCCGCCAGGGTGGTGAGGATGTCCTCGGTGATGCTCTCGGTGGGGATGCCGCCGATGTCGTCCAGGGTCTGCCGCCGGATGATGCTGCACGAGCCGCAGCAGAACGACACGTTCCAGGCATCGCGGCTGGCCGCCATCTCGTCGAAGAACAGGCGCTGCTCGTCGGGCCAGTCGTTGGCGATGAGCAGGTTCATCTGCACCGGGTCGCGGTTGAAGAAGTGCTGCGGCGTCTGCAGGATGCCGAGGCCGGGGTCGCGGAACATGCCGGCGGTGCGCCGCAGGAAGCTGCGGTGGGGCACGAAGTCGGCATCGAAGATCGCCACCAGCTCGCCGTCGGTGCGGGCGAGGCCGTTGTTCAGGTTGCCGGCCTTGGCGTGGGAGTTGTCGTCGCGGACGTGATAGCCGACGCCCTTGGCGGCGCAGTAGTCGCGCAGCCACTCCCGCCGGCCGTCATCCAGCACATGGACCTTGAAGTTGGGGTAGTCCATGGCGCGGGCGCCGATGATGGTCTTTTCCAGGACGTCCAGACCCTCGTTGTAGGTCGGGATGAAGACGTCGACGCTCGGCCATTGCGCCGCCGCCTCCTGCTCGCGCTGGCGGATGTCGGCGGTGCCGCTCTCGTGGTTGGCGCGGCTCATGATCAGCAGGAAGATGCAGACCTCGACGAAGGCCAGCACTTCCATGGTGTAGACGAAGTACACCCACCCCAGTTCCACCCAGTCGCCCCGCACCGGCAGCACGGTGTCGGTCAGCCGCCACGTCAGGTAGCGGACTCCGAGCAGGGCCGGGATGATGGTGATCAGCGCCCGCGCCCGGTCGTCGTCCCGCCGCAGCGACGGGGCGAAGGCCCAGAAGAACCCGGCCAGCGCGATCAGGATGCCGAAGGAGGTGACTTCAAAGAGCATTCCAGGCCGCCACGAAGGGGCCGAACAGGTCCATGCGCGCCTCGAAGCGCACATCAGCCCGGCGGCCGACGTTGCAGAAGTCCGCGCCGACCGCGTTGCGGTCCTGCGGGTCGAGTTCCGCCCAGATGCGGAAGGTGCTGTCGCGCGGCGCGTCCAGGCGGGCGGCCAGGGAGCGGTCCTCGCCGACGGCGGAGGAGCCGCGCTTGGCCACCACCGTGCCGGTACGGAAGCTCTGCGAGCCGGCAAGGCGGTACTCGATGCGCTCGCCGATGGAGACCTTCTCGAACCGCGACTCCGAGACGATGATGTCGAGGAAGGTGCTGCGGCAGTCGAGCACGTGCACCACTTCCTCGCCGATCACCAAGTCGGCGTTGGCGGCGGCCAGCGTCTTCCACACCACGCCGGTGAAGGGCGAGCTGAGGGTGACCTCGGTGGCGCCGGCAAGGCGCTCTTCTTCCTGGGCGATCTGCCGTTCGATGCGGGCGATGCGGGTTTCCTGCTCGGCGCGCGAGGCGGCAAGGTCCAGCAGGCGCATGGCGATCTCGTCGCGGCGCTGTTCCATGTAGGGGGCGCCGAAGCGGCCGGAGGCGACGAAGATGCCTTCGCCGGCCTGGCGGCGGAACTCGCGCAGCAGGTCGATCTCGGCCGCCACCTGCTCGGCCTCGAAGCGCAGGCGGTCGCGGTCGGCGCGCACCTGGTCGAGGGCCCGCTGGGTGGTGTTGCCGGTGGCGCCGAGCGCCTCCTGGCGGCGCAGTTCCGCCTCGCGCTCGCGCAGGCCGGCACGCACCGCCTCAAGCTGGGCGGCGCGGGCGACCATTTCCTTCTCCAGCGCGCCCACCGCCGCCCCTTCGTAGGAGCGGATGCGGCCGCTGAGGTCGTCGCGCATGGCCAGCAGGCCGTCTTCCTGCGCCGTCAGGCTGCCGACGCGGGCGATCAGGCTGTCGCGTTCCGTCTGCAGTTCGAACAGGAAGCTGCGGTCGACGCGAGGATTGCGCAGGGTGGCGAGCGGTTCGCCCTGCTGCACGCGGGCGCCGGGGGCGAGGCCGGGGCCGCTGACGACACCCTCGATGGGCGCCAGCAGCATGGCGGTGCGGCCGTTGACGATGGCTTCGTCGGCCCGATAGGTGATGGCCCGCGGCACCACGATCACGAGGCCGAGCAGGATCAGCAGGCCGCCCAGTGACCAGCGGAACGGGCGCCCGTTGAAGAACGAGCCGCCGCCGCCGGTGGGGGTGGTGGCGCTCTCCACGCTGCGGCGATCGCCCGCATCGGCGGTGATCTGGCCCTTGTTGAACATGAACATCTGCTCGGCAACCTTCCGTCTGTGCGCGCGCCGGTCGTGCGGCGGGCGTCGGCATCCTGCGATCATCCACGGGGACCGCCGGCCTTGGCGGCGGCGGCGCGGTCGCGCGCGTCCGCAGGCGGCGGCTGCGTGGCAGCGCCCCGGCGGTCGTGCTGGTCGAGACTGGAAGGCCGGTCCGCGCGGACCGGCCGGGCCGAGGCCCCCCGTCATCATCCGTTGCGATGGCGGCCGCGGCCTGACCGGCCGCTCGGCGGCATCTGGTCAGGGCCGCACCGCACCCTGTGGCACCCTCCGGCCGTGCGTGCAGGCTTGTTTCTCCCGCGCCGACGGCCCCTTTTCCCTAAGAGGTAAAACACCATCACTTTGAACTCTCGTCAATAGAACGAAGAGTTCATTTGCCGACCCCCATCCTGAACCTTTCCGGTAAAGGAAGCCTCTACCAACTCTTTACAAGACGCTAACAGAACTAGTCCCCTGTAATACAAACGTCGGATGCGCCGCGACTTGCGGCTGCAGAGCCGCCGCACCTCTGCAGCGAAAACGCGCACGACCACCGGCACCTGGGGCACCGATGGTCGCGGACAGGCTGTGACGTTCGGATAAGGCGGAGTGCGGCGGAATGCGGCGGGCGTCAGTTGATGGGCTGGGCCGGCATCAGCACCCGGTTGCCGTCCAGCGGGTCGCTCGGCAGCGGATCGCTGGAGGTGGCGCCGTAGCCGTAGAAGTCATCCTCGAAGCGGCGCGGCACCTCGCCCTGCGGCATCTGGCGCAGCTGGGTGACGTCGGGCATCGACTCGAGGCTGTAGCGGTTGCGGTTGGCATCGGGGGGCGGCGGCGCCGCTTCCATCGCGACGGTCAGGGGGCCGGCCATGCCGGTCAGCGGCAGCGGCGCCGGGGTGTGGTAGAGGGTGATGCCGTCGCCCACCAGCCGCGCCGTCAGGGCATAGGTGGCGGCGCTGCCGGTGGCGGCTCCCTCCTCCTCCCGCCAGCGCAGCTGCCACGGCACCGGGTTGGCCAGCGGCCCGTCAACCACATGGCTGGCGAGCAGGAACGGGCGCCCCGGCCCCGACCGCGCCAGATCGATCAGCCGCACCTCGCCGCGGGCGGTGGCCGGCAGGGGGGTGGCATCGGGCAGCACCAGCACGCCGCGTAGGCTGGCGCTGCCGTCGGCGCCGCCGCCGCCGGTCCAGCCGCTCCAGTCGGGGGCCGAGGAACAGGCGGCGGCCAGCAGCGGCAGGCCGAGGGCGGCAACAAGGGTGGCAGGTCGGAACGGCATGGCGGCAATCCTTCGCTGACGGCGGAAACGGGACGAACCCTGCTACAAACGATGCGGCAGGCCGTGCGTTCCCGCTCCACCATACCGGGAGGCGTCAATCCCGCTGCTGGCGGGCGATGCCGAGGAAGCCGCGCGGCTTCAGCACCAGGAACACGATCAGCAGGGCGAACACGGCCACGTCGCGCCACTCGCCGGGCATGTAGGCGGTCCACAGGGCTTCCGTCATGCCCACCACCAGCCCGCCCAGCATGGCCCCGGGGACGGAGCCGATGCCGCCCACCACCGCCGCCGTCAGCGCCTTGACGCCGACCGCCCAGCCCATGAAGAAGTTGGCGCCGCCGTAGACCACCGTCACCAGCATGCCGGCCACGCCGGCGCAGGCCCCGGCCAGGGCGAAGGTGACGCCGATGGTGCGGCCGACGTCGATGCCCACCAGCCGCGCCATGGCGGCATCGTCGGCGCAGGCCCGCTGCGCCCGGCCGAGGCGCGTGGCGGTCAGCAGCCGCCACAGGCCGAGGTAGACCGCCAGCGTCAGGGCCGCCACCAGCGGCTGCGCCTGGCTGACGTGCAGCGCCAGGTCCACCCCCTCCATCACCGCGTAAGGATCGCCGAACAGCGGCGGCGGCCACAGGTCGCGGGCGCCGGTGAGCACCCGGAAGCCCTCGGAGAACACCAGCGCCGCACCGATGGAGGCGATGAGCGGCGCCTGGGTGCCGGCATCGTGCAGGCGGCGGAAGGCGGTGCGCTCCAGGCACCAGCCGGCCAGGGCGCCCCAGACGAGCGCCGCCGGCAGCACCAGCACGATCAGCCCGGCGACGCCCCAGGCGCCGCCCATCACCAGCCCGGCGATCACCGCCCCGGCGGCAAAGGCGCCGACGGTGTAGAGCCCGCCCAGCGCCAGGTTGATGCGGCCGGTGATGGCGTAGACCAGGGTGAAGCCCATGGCCAGCAGGCCGTAGAGGCAGGCCGTGACGATGCCGTTGTTGACCTGGGCCAGCAGGTAGAGCACGCGGTCGGGCAGCGCGATGTCCGGCGCCAGCGCCTGCAAGAAGCCCTCGCCGCCGCCATCGCCACCGCCGGCGAAGGCGCTGCCGTCGCGCGGCAGGCCGAGGGCGAGCGACAGCCACAGCAGGCGGGCGCGGTCGACGGGCCCGTCGAAGGCCTCCCCCTCCACCGCCATCAGCACCAGGGCGAGATCCTGGCGGGCGCCGGAGCGGAAGGTGCAGGCGAGCGCCAGGTCTTCGCCCTGGGCATCGCGGTAGGACAATCGCACGGTGGCGCCGAACAGGCCCGGCGGCTCGGCCGCCGTCACCTGCGAGCCGGGCTCCAGCAGGGCGAGGACGGCGCGGCAGGCCTCCAGGCGCGGCCCGTCGCTGACGGCGGCGCAGCCGGCCAGCACAAGCGCCGCCAGGACGACCACCAGAACAGGACGGCAGACGGCCGGCATGCTTGCTCCGTCAGGGGGTTAGGGCCTGTGAGTATCGACCCGCCCGCCCTCCGGAGCAAGCACCGCCGCGGCCGCCCGCCGTCCCGCCGGCCGGGCTCAGGCGTAGCGGTACGGCGGGCCCGCCTTCTTCATGTCCTCGGCATACTTCTTCAGGATGTCGACCACCCGCTTGCTGCGTTCGCTCTCGGCGGCGATCTCGTCCCAGAACTTGTAGGCCTCGTCCTCCACCTGCTGCCATTCCTCGGCGGGGATGGTGGTCAGCTTCATCTTGGTGCCCTCGACGCGCAGCTTGGCCTCGCCGCCCCAGTACCAGTGCTGGCGGTAGTAATGGCTGCTGTCGATGCACAGCATGTAGAGGCTCTTCAGATGCTCCGGCAGGGCTTCCCACTTCGCCGTGTTGACGAAGTAGCTGCCGCACCAGGCGCCGGAGATGTTGTTGGTGAGGAAGTGGTTGCACACGTCGGCCCAGCCGACCGTGTAATCCTCGGTGATGCCCGACCAGGCGATGCCGTCCAGTTCGCCGGTCTGCACCGCCACCTGCACGTCTTCCCACGGCAGGGTCACCGGCACCACGCCGAAGCGCGACAGGAACCGGCCGGCGGTGGGGAAGGTGAAGACGCGCTTGCCCTTCAGGTCGGCCAGGCTGTTGATGGGGTCCTTGGTGGCGAAGTGGCAGGGGTCCCAGGCGCCGGCCGACAGCCACGTCACGCCCTTCACCTCGCTGTAGGCCTCCTGCCAGATTTCCTTCAGGCCGTAGGTGTGGAACAGGGTCGGCACATCCAGGCTGTAGCGGGTGGCAAAGGGGAAATAGCCGCCGAACACCGCCACGTCCACCGGCGCGGCGATGGAGTCGTCGTCGCTCTGCACGGCGTCGATGACGCCCTGCTGCATGGCGCGGAACAGCTCGCCGGTCGGCACCAACTGGTCGGCGTAATACAGCTCGATCACCATCTCGCCGTTGGCCACCTTGTTGAAGGCGTCGATGGACGGCTTGATGACGTGTTCGGCCAGCGCCGGGCCGGCGTAGGTCTGCAGCCGCCACTTGATGGGCGCCTTCTGGGCATGGACGGCCGGGGCCGCCAGGGTGGCGGTGCCGGCGGCGGCCACGGCGGCGGCTCCGGCGGTCTTCAGCAGGTGGCGTCTGGTGGTCATGGTGAGGATGCCTCCACTGGTGGTCTGGGTCTGCGGGTCAGGAAAGCGGTCACTTGCCGTAGACGAGCCCCGGCAGCCACAGCGCCAGCTCGGGGAAGGCGGTGACGAGGCCGAGCGTCAGGATCATCACGCCGACGAAGGGCACGATGGACTTGTAGATGTCGATGAGGGTGATTTCCGGCGGCGCCATGGCGCGCATCAGGAACAGGTTGTAGCCGAAGGGCGGCGTGATGTAGGCGACCTGGCAGGTGATGGTGTAGAGCACGCCGTACCACACCAGGTCGAACCCGAGCGCCCCCACCAACGGCACGAACAAGGGCGCGACGATCACCAGCATGGCGGTATCGTCCAGGAAGGTGCCCATGATCAGGTAGGTGATCTGCATCAGGATCAGCACCTCCCACGGGCCGAGGCCAAGCTCGCCCAGGAAGAAGCCCTCGATCGCCTTCACCGCCCCCAGGCCGTCGAACACGGCGCCGAAGCACAGGGCGGCGAGGATGATCCACATGAACATGCAGGTGATGGTCAGGGTCTTGCGCACGGTGTCGTGCAGCACGGTGCGGGTCAGCCGCCCCTTCACCAGCGCCGCCGCCGTGGCCGCCAGGGCACCGACGGCGGAGCTTTCCACCAGGCTGGTGATGCCCATGACGAACAGGCCGGTCATCAGGAAGAAGATGGCCAGCGGCAGGATGCCGGCCTGCAGCAGCCGCAGCTTCTCCCCCAGCGGCACCGCCGCCCGCTCCGCCGCCGACAGGGCGGGGCCGAGGTGCGGCTGCAGCCGGCAGCGGACGACGACATACAGGATGAACAGCGCCGCCATCAGCAGGCCCGGCATCACCCCGGCCAGCCACAGCTCGCCCACCGGCTGCCGGGCGATCATGCCGTAGAGCACCAGCACCACGCTGGGCGGCACCAGGATGCCGAGGGAACTGCCGGCCTGGATGACGCCGGTGATCATGATCTTGTCGTAGCCGCGGCGCAGCAGCTCCGGCAGGGCGATGGTGGCGCCGATGGCCATGCCCGCCACCGACAGGCCGTTGATGGCCGAAATCACCACCATCAGCAGGATGGTGCCGATGGCCAGCCCGCCGCTGAGCGGCCCCATCCACACATGCACCATGCGGTAGAGGTCTTCGGCGATGCCCGACTCCGACAGCATGTAGCCCATGTAGACGAACAGCGGCAGGGTCAGCAGCGGGTACCACTTCATCAGCTTCATGGCGGCGCTGAAGCCCATTTCCGCGCCGCCGTCGCCCCACAGCAGCAGGCTGGCCGCCACCGCGACGAAACCGATGACGGCGAAGACGCGCTGCCCGGTCATGAGCAGCATCATCATCGACGCGAACATCATCAGGGCGATGAACTCGTAGCTCATGACGGCGCATCCCCGCCCTGTTCGCCGGCGTCGTCGATCTCCACCCCCCGCAGGCTGGCGATGTCGGTGATGAGGATGGCGACGGCCTGCAGCAGGGTCAGCAGGATGCCGATGCACATGATGATCTTGATGGGCGCCATGTACGGCCGCCAGGCGGAATAGCTCCGCTCGCCGTACTCCAGGGCGTAGGAGGTGCTGGAGATGCCGCCCCACAGCAGCAGCACCAGATAGGCGATCAGGCACAGCACGGTGACGGTGTCGACCAGCGTCCGCTGCCGCCGCGTCCAGGTGCCGTAGAGCAGGTCCATGCGGACGTGGGCATTGGCGCGCAGGGAATAGGCGCCGCCGAGCAGGAAGTAGGCGACCATCACGAACTGGGCCAGCTCCATCGACCAGATGGGCGGGATGAAGAAGGCCTTGGAGACGGACGAGTACAGAAGTATGCCCATCATCAGGAAGATCGAGTACATCACCGCCAGCCCGATCCAGCGGCTGAGGCGATTGATCCCCCGAACATAGGCGATCAGGAACTGCGGCATCGGTCGGCCCCGCTTGCCGCCGGCGGCGGCATCTGGCGCACCGGCGCGCGTCCGCGGCCTGCGGGCGGCAGTCACCCACAAGTCACGATACCGCCGGGCGCGGTCCAATCCCTTTACAAAGACAATAAAAATACGGCGGATAATTGCCGCGACACATCTGTCGCGGCCTCAGTCTAGCGAAATGACTTCAGCAATTCCCGGGCCATCTTCTCGTTAACGCTGAAGGTGAGGGGGCGCTTACCCTTCGATGCGTGTGCCGAACCGCCGCAACGGCTTCATCTGCATCAAAGTTAGGCACATCCTGCCCATCAGGTCAACTTTTGTGCAGAAATCTGCCGGCCCATGGCCCCCCCAGGGGTGGTAGGGGCCGAGCCGAGGGCGCAGGCGCCGCGTTGCCCGCTCGACTCCGCAGTGTCCGCCGCCCCCTCCCTTGCCAGGAAAGGCTCCGCCATGGTCACCCTCGTCGGCACCGAACCCCGCCTGCTCGACCTGCTCGACAGCCTCATCAAGCTGGAGCACGACGCCATCGCCGCCTATGAGGAGGCGGTGACGCGCCTCGACGATGCCACCCTGAAGACCGCCCTGCGCGGCTTCCAGCGCGACCACGAACGCCACGTGACGGAGCTGAACGCCCTCACCCGCGACCTTGGCGGCACCCCGCCGGGCGGCGGCGATTTCAAGGAGGTGCTGACCACGGGCAAGGTGAAGCTGGCCGACATGTTCGGCGACAAGGCCATCCTGCAGGCCATGAAGACCAACGAGGACGACACCAACACCGCCTACGAGCGCGCCGTGAACCATGCCGAGGCGACGCCCACCGCCCGCACCTGCTTCCAGGGCGCGCTGGGCGATGAACGGCGCCATCGGGAGTGGCTGGAGGACACGGTGGCGCGGCTTTAGGCAGCACGGCGGGCCACGGGCGTCGCCTTCAGCCCCCGTCGGGCTCGGCCCCGGCCTCGGCCCCCGCCGCCACCTCCAGGTCCATCACCGGCGGACCGGCGGCGCGCAGGCGGCGGTATTCGGCCTCGCTGACCGGCACGCACTGCCACACCACCAGCGGCCGCTGCTGCCCCTGCACCGGCACCGCATGCCAGGAACCGAGCGTGGGGACGATGACGCCGTCGGGGCGGCGGAGGGCGCAGATCACCCGCAGGGCGGTGGTGCCGCCGGTCAGCAGGCCGCGGTCCAGCGCCGCCCGCCCCGCCTGCTCCAGGTCGGCGGCGGCGAAGCGGCGGCGCAGGTCCGCCCCCACCGCTTGCACCGGCGTGATGCCGAGCAGCGCCGCGAAGGCCGGCGACACGGCGTTCAGCCGCCAGTCGGCATCCACCAGCGCCATGGCGGCGGGGCTGTGGCCGACCATCTGCCGCAGCGCCGCCTCGCCGGCCGGAGCGACGCTATTGAGCAGATCCTGCAGGCGGCGGCGGGTTTCGGGGTCGGGCCGGGTGGTGCCGCGCTCCCAGCGGGACACCGTGCACTGGCTGAGGCCGAGGCGCTCCGCCAGGTCCTTCTGCGTCAGGCCAAGAGTGGCGCGCAGATGCCGAACCAGATCCCTGTCCACGCCAGAGTCCGCCACCGTGCTGAAGGAGAGAGGGAGTGACCGCAAAAGAAGAAGGGTAATACTAAAGTTTCATTCCAGACTGGAACTTGATGGTGATGCTACCTGCATCCAAAGTCTTGATCAATCTGTTCATGCTGCGGCGGGGGAAGACTCCCGCCTCCCCTTCCCCCCAGCAGGAACCGCGTGTCATGGCAGCCTGGGATACTGACCACCGCGTCGCGGAGGTGCTGATGACAGCCCCACCCCCACCCTTTCTCGTCAGCCTCGGTCCGCGCGCCGAGGAGGCGGAGCTGATCGCCGACGCGGCCGTTGCCAGCGGTTTCGATGCCGTGGCGGTGCCGCCGACCGATCTCCTGAACCTGCGGCTGGCCGCCGCCGCCGCCGACGTGCTGGTGATCGATGGCGCCACCGCGCCGCAGGTGCTGGCCGCCCTGCCGGTGCCGGAACCAGCCGAGCCGGCACCGCTGGTGCTGCTTGTGCTGCCGCCCGATCCGGCCGGGGCCGAGCAGGCCCGGCGGGCGGTGGCCGGCCATGGCCTGTCGGTGGTGGCCACCCTGGCCGCCCCGTTGGCCGAGGAACCCTTGCGCCGCGCCCTGCTCCAGGCCCGGGCGGGGGCCGGCGGCCTCCAAGAAAGGTGACCGTGCGGCTCTGGAAATCACCCGGTCCCTGCGCCAATATGAAGGGAAAGCCGGGAGGACGCCCACCATGACCGATCGCACCGCCGTTGCCGGCGGCCCCGCCGATCCTTCCCAGCCGTCGGCCTCGCCCGTGGTGCGCGGCCTGCTGCTGGCGCTCGGCTGGCTGTGCGTCGGCCTGGGGGCGCTGGGGGCGGTGCTGCCGGTGATGCCGACGACGCCCTTCCTGCTGGTCGCCGCCTGGGCCTTCGCCCGGTCCTCCCGCCGGCTGCGGGCGTGGCTGTACGGGCATCCGCGCTTCGGCGCGGCGCTGCGGGCCTGGCACGAGCATGGCGCCATCCCCCGCCGCGGCAAGGTGCTGTCCATCGTCGGCATGAGCCTCAGCTTCGCCTGGGTGCTGCACCGGGCCGAACAGCCGTGGCTGCCGGTGGTGGTGGGGCTGACGCTGCTGTGCGTCGCCGCCTTCATCCTCACCCGGCCCGAGCCGCCGCCGCGGTCTGCCGCTGCCGCCACCGCCGCCCAGCCGGCGGAGTGATCCGCCCTCCTCTTCCCCTTCCCCTCCCCCACTACATCAGGACCACCGATGTCCCGCACCACCACCCCCATGACCGAGGCGCTGGAAGACTACATGCGCGCCGTCGGCGTCCGCGAGCCGGACGTGCTGCGCGCCCTGCGCGAGGAAACCGCCACCCTGCCCCGCGGCGGCATGCAGTCCAGCCCCGAGCAGGGCGCCCTGCTGTCCCTGCTGGTGAAGCTCACCGCCGCCCGCCGGGTGCTGGAGATCGGCACCTTCACCGGCTATGCCTCGCTGTGGATGGCGCTGGCGCAGGGCGATGACGGCCGCGTCGTCTGCCTGGACGTCAGCGACGAGTACACCCGCATCGCCCGCCGCTACTGGGCCCAGGCCGGCGTCGCGGAGCGGGTGGACCTGCGGCTGGCACCGGCGCTCGACAGCCTCGCCCGCCTGAAGCAGGAGGCGGCGGAGCCCTTCGACCTGGTGTTCATCGATGCCGACAAGGAAACCTACACCGCCTATTACGACGCCGCCCTCGACCTGCTGCGGCCGGGCGGGCTGATCGTGGTCGACAACGTGCTGTGGCACGGCGCCGTGGTCGACCCCGCCAAGACCGACGCCGCCACCCTGGCGGTGCGCCGCTTCAACGAAACCGTGGCGCGCGACGAGCGGGTGGACGTGGTGCTGGTGCCGGTGGGCGACGGCCTCACCCTCGCCCGCAAGCGCTGACGCCGCGCCGGCACCCCCCTGCGGCAAAAGTCGCATTCCCGCTTCCGCCGAAAGATGCCCCGACCGCAGGCGCCCGCGCCCTTGCGGCGGGGCAGTGCCGCACCCAGTATGAAACATTGATCGTGTCACTCGACCAAGGATGCGGAGACACAACGGCAAGAGGGAGAAGCCATGCTGCTGGCGAGCATGCTGCGGAACCTTGTCACCTACGGCGATCTGGTGCTGATCGATGCCAACGGGGAGAGCCACCGCTTCGGCGGCCGCCCCTTCCAGGACGTTCCGCCCGACCACCTGCCCGCCCCCGTCCGCCTGCGCCTGACCGACCGCCGCCTGCACACCCGCCTGGTGGTCAATCCGTCGCTGGCCTTCGGCGAGGGCTACATGAACGGCGGCATCGAGATCGAGCAGGGCACCCTGCGCGATGTGCTCAGCCTGTTCATGTACAACATGTACCGCGGCAGCGGCCATTGGCTGCTGCGGCTGCAGGACCGGGCAAACGGCTGGCTGCGCTGGCTGCACCAGCACAACCCCGTCGATGTCGCCCGCAAGAACGTCGCCCACCACTACGATCTGTCGGCGGAGTTCTACGACCTCTTCCTCGACCGCGACCGGCAGTATTCCTGCGCCTACTTCCCGACCGGGCTGGAAAGCCTGGAGGTGGCGCAGGAGGCCAAGAAGCGCCACATCGCCGCCAAGCTGCTGCTGGAACCGGGGATGCGGGTGCTCGACATCGGCTGCGGCTGGGGCGGCATGGCGCTGTATCTGGCGCGGGAGTTCGGCGTCAAGGTCACCGGCGTCACCCTGTCGCGCGAGCAGCTGGCGGTCGCCCGCCGCCGTGCCGCCGAGGAGAAGCTGGAGCACCGGGTGGATTTCCACCTGCTCGATTACCGGCTGGTGGACGACCAGTTCGACCGCATCGTCTCGGTGGGGATGTTCGAGCACGTCGGCGCCCGCCACTACCGCGAGTTCTTCGCCAAGGTGCGCAGCCTGCTGGCGCCCGACGGGGTGGCGCTGCTGCACACCATCGGCCGGCCGGAGCCGCCGGGCGGCACCAACGCCTGGATCCGCAAGTACATCTTCCCCGGCGGCTATTCCCCCGCCCTGTCGGAGGTGATGGCGGCGATCGAGCACGAGCGCCTCATCCCCTGCGACATCGAGATGCTGCGCCTGCATTACGCCGAAACCCTGCGCCACTGGCACGAGCGATTCCAGGCCAACCGGGACAAGGCGAAGGCGCTTTATGACGAGCGCTTCTGCCGCATGTGGGAGTTCTACCTGCTGGCGTCGGAGATGGCCTTCCGCCACGAAAGCCACATGATCTTCCAGATCCAGCTGGCCCGCCATCAGGAGGCGGCGCCGCTGGTGCGTGACTACATCACCGCCTTCGAGGCGACGCAGCCCCTGCGCCTGGCCCGTCAGGAGGCAGAGGCGGCGGCGGCGGCCACCGCCGCCAAGGTGCGCCAGGGCGGCGGGTTGCGGGTGTCGTCGCCTACAGCACCAGCCGCACCGCCACGCTCATCAGCCACAGACTGACGGTGATGCTGCCGACGATGCGGGCATAGCGGAAATAGGCCCGCCGCAGCGCCCGGCCGATGATGTGCTGGGCAATCTCCTTCGGCGGCCGCTGGTCGTGGCGCAGCATCATCCAGGTTTCGGTCTCGCGCGGATTGACCGCGTGCGCCCGGCTGCCGCGCATCCACAGCACCGTACTGGTCATCAGGCCGAGCACGGCGCCGGCCTGGGTGGCCATGGGCAGGTCGTAACTCAGGGCGATCATCAGGCAGCAGATGCCAAGGGCGGAAAAGGCGGTGGCCCGGCCGACGCTGACGGCCGCCGCGCGCTCCACCGCCTGGAGGGCGCACGCAGATGAGGTCATGGCGAAGTCTCGCAGTTTGGAATGCTGCGCCGCAGTATAGCCGAGGCTGCACCGGCGGCACGACTTTCCAACGATTGGCGGCGGCGGTGGTTCAAGCTGCCCGGCAAGTCATTGAACGGTCTGCGGCGGCGCCTGCAGGTAGGGGGCAAGCTCCGGCGCCGCGCCCATCAGCACCAGGGCGATGTGGAACGCGACTCGCAGCGCGAACATCCAGAAGGCGGCGTAGAGGGGGATGAACAGCGGGTGCAGGAACCCCGGCGTCACCGGCCCCAGCAGGCGGATCACCGGGTCGGTCAGGCGGCGGAAGAACCGCATGATGTAGTTCGGACTGTCCTCCGCCACGAAGAACCCCAGCACGAAGCGGCCGATGAGGGTCCAGGCAAGGGCGGCAAGGATGTAGGTGGGGATCAGGTAGTACCAGTAGCGCAGGAAGAACGGGTCAAGCATGGGATGCCGGAACTCCGCAGCCGGAAGGTGTCGGGACCATCATACCAGAAACAAGGCGGGGTGCGGCGGTGGCCGCACCCCGTTAGTCTTTCGCGTGACGTGGGACGCTTCTGCGATCAATGGCCAAGCGCGGCGTCGCGCTTGTCCATGATGGCGTCGCCCCTGGGGATGCGGATGGCGTCGATGAACTCCTGCATCTCGCGCGACGGCGCCTTCGTCATCAGGCTGACGACGATGGTCACCGCGAAGGCCACCGGGATGCCGAACAGCCCGGCCGAGATGTTGTTCACCCCCCACCACTTTTCCATGCCGCCGTACTGGGTGCCGATGAGGTAGATCATGCACACCCCGAACCCGGCGATCATGCCGGCGATGGCCCCGGCCGAGGTGCAGCGCTTCCACCACACCCCCAGCACCAGCGCCGAGAACAGGCCCGACGCGGCGATGGAAAAGGCCCACGCCACCATCGACAGGATGTCCGATGGCTTGGTGGAGGCCAGCCAGGCGGCGAATACCGCCACCACCATCAGCAGCGTCCGCGCGATCACCAGCCGCCGCTTGGTGTCGGCGTGCGGGTTGATCATGCGGTAGTAGATGTCATGCGACAGGGCATTGGCGATGGCCAACAGCAGACCGTCTGCCGTCGACAGCGCCGCCGCCAGGCCGCCCGCCGCCACCAGCCCGGCGATCACATAAGGCAGGCCGGCGATTTCCGGCGTCGCCAGCACGATGGCATCGGTGCCAAGGCGCAGTTCCGCCAGCTGCAGGATGCCGTCGCCGTTGGCGTCCGTAACGCTCACCAGCCCCACCTCGGTCCAGATGGACACCCACCGCGGCAGGTCGGCGATGGCGAGGCCGATGACGTTGTTATAGACCTCGTACTTGGCGAAGGCGGCATAGGCCGGCGCCGTGAAGTACAGGATGAAGATGAACAGCAGCGACCACCCCACCGACCGCCGCGCCTCGCGCACGCTCGGGGTGGTGAAGAACCGCATCAGCACATGCGGCAGCGAGGCGGTGCCGAGCATCAGGCAGAAGATCAGCCCGAAGAAGTTGAGCGGATCGTAATTGGTGAAGGGCATGAAGTGCGGCTTCACCGTTTCCATGATGCCGGGCTTGGTCTGCTCCAGCACGGCGATCTCCTGCAGCACCTGGCCGTACATCAGCTGCGGGATGGGCACGCCGGTCACCTGCGCCGACAGGATCACCACCGGCACCAGGTAGGCGATGATGAGGATGATGTACTGCGCCACCTGCGTCCACGTCACCGCCCGCATGCCGCCCAGCATGGAACACACCAGGATGCCGACCAGGCCGACGAAGACGGCGATCTCGAACGGCATGCCGAGGAACCGGCTGGCGATGATGCCGGTGGCGTAGATCTGCGCCGTCACATAGGTGAACGAGCAGCAGAACAGCACGATGATGCCGATGAACCGGGCCAGATTGCCGCCGTAGCGGGCGCCCAGGAAGTCGGGGATGGTATAGGCGCCGAACTTGCGCAGGTACGGCGCCAGCAGCACCGCCACCAGCACAAAGCCGCCGGTCCAGCCGAGCGCGAAGGCCAGGCCGTCGTAGCCGAGCGTGTAGAAGGTGCCGGCCAGGCCGACGAAGGACGCGCCGGACATCCAGTCGGAGCCGGTGGCCATGCCGTTGTAGACCGCCGGCACCTGCCGCCCCGCGACGTAATACTCCGACACCTGGGCGGTGCGCGACATGATGCCGATGGCGGCATAGACGGCGATGGTCAGGAAAACGAAAGCATAGCCGATGATGCGGTTGGGCACGCCAACCTGTTCAAGGACCGCCAGGAAGATGACGAATCCGATGAAGCCCCCGGTATAGATCCCGTAGATCTTGCCGAGGTTGTCCACGAAATTGCCTTTCATAGAACGACACTCCTCGGTTTACCGGTTCAGTCTTCGGAAACTCCATATTCCTCGTCGATGGCGTTCTGTCGTCCGGCGTACCAGAAGATCAGGACGACAAAGGCCAGCAACGATCCCTGGGCGGCCATGTAGAAGCCCAGCGGAAAGCCGAAGATGACGATTTCGTTGAGTGTCGTGACGAAGATGTGGATGCCGAAGCTGAAGATGAACCAAAGCACCATCACGATCCACATCAGGCCGCGGGTTCGGGACCAATGGGCCCGTGCCTGCTCTGCCGATAACTCGGTCATGGTTGAACCTCCCTGCCGTATGGCGTGGCGAGCGTAAAGCGTTCACCCTGAAACAGCGGGGTCTGACAGCCCCTTGTTCTTGTTTCCTTACGCCTTGACTGGGCAGGAGCACAACCGCGCCCTGCCCTCTCCCGCCCCGACATGCCCGACTGCGGTACAGCGGCATGATGTCGGCATCTTCGGTTTTCGCTGCGTGCGCCCGCAGTCATCGGGGCGTGCAATGTTGATCGCGAAACTCGGCCTTGAAAGCGGCAGCGGGAGTCATCAAAAATCGTACTACAAGACAAACCGCAGATTCGCAAGATTGTTTTGCGCCCTTGGTCGTAGTCCAGTCTGATTGCAACCGGCCAAGGTCGACACCACATCAAGTCCAAGCCCTGTGCAGATGCGGAAATCACGGCTCTCGTTATTTCGCGGATGCACAATCACCCACCCCTGACCCGCCGGCCGGAAGGAACGTCCCATGCGCCTGCTTGATGTCCTGCGCCTGCGCCAGCGCCCGATCACCGACGCCGCCGGCTTCTGCCGCTTCATGGCCGAACAGGCCGCCTTCACGGCCCAGAAGTTCGCCTATGGCTACGTGCGCAAGCGCGCCGGCCGCTCCGCCGAGGCGCTGGTGACCGAAGACCCCTTCATCGCGGTGATGGACGTCTGCCGTTACGACGGCACCGCCGTGCTGCTGGGCGACCTGCTGGTGCTGGCCGAGCATCACCTGCGCTCCCACGCGCCGCCGGCCGACCCGCGCCTGCACGCCGCCCTGTGCGCCGTCCACCGCGAGGCGCTGCAGGGCATCGGCCTGCCCGCCCACCGGCAGGACTGGGGCGACGTGCTGGCCGCCTTCCCCGCCCGACTGGCCGAGGCCCAGGCCGCCCCGCCGCAGCCGCTGGCGACGGTGACGCGGCCCGGCTGGCAGGCGCTCTACGACCGCCTGCCGGTGCCGGAGGCCATGCGCCGCAACGATCACGCCATCCTCGACGCCTCGTTCCGGCTGTGGGTGACCACCTTCCACGACACCCTGGTCGGCCGCGTCGATGCCGCCGCCGTCGCCGGCGCCCTGCTGCGCGGCGGCACCGCCGACCCGCCGCTGGCCCGCACCGGCTGAGGCGGCAGGGCGCATCATGGGCCGCATGGGGGAAACGCGCCGCATCCTGGTCCTCACCTTCACGGTGGTCGCCCTGACCATCGTGCTGGTGGTGGGCGGCGCCATCTGGAAGCTGTTCGACGTCGGCGCCGCCCATATGGACGACGGCTCCATCGACATGGCGGTCACCGTCATGCTGGCGCTGGCCTTCGCCAGCATCACCGGCCTGTGGATCTGCTACGGCGTGCTCGACAGCCACTTCGACGACCTGGAGCGCCTGCGGGCGGCGGTGCTGGTGGCCTCCGTCAGCCCCGACGGCCGCCTGCCGCCGCCGCGCGAGGAACTGCGGGTGGACGAGGTGTCGCGGGTGCGCGAGGCGGTGGAGACCCTCATCCTGCGCCGCCTGTTCCCCTCCGCCACCCCCGACGAGCGGCTGACCGCCGTGCTGGCGACGCTGGAGGAAGGCATCCTGGTGGTCACCGACCAGGGCCAGGTGAGCCTGTCCAACGCCGCCGCCCGCGTGCTGCTGGGGGAGGAGCCGATCCGCGTCGGCTCGTCGGCCTTCGCGGCGCTGGAACGCGACGATCTGGTGGCCGCCATGGGCGATGCCGAGGCCCACCCCGGCGGCGCCGTCGATGCCACCCTGCGCGGGGTGGACGGCCAGCCGTGGCTCGCCCGCGTCTACCACCTGCCCGGCCACAGCGGCTTCGTCGTCCGCATCACCGCCACGCCGCTGGCGGACGGGGAGGTGCGGCCGATCACCCGCAGCGGCGTCATCCACCACGACCTGTCCCTGCACGACAGCCTGCCCGAAGCCGCCGCCGACGACGACACGCCGCTGTTCGACCTGCCGGTGTTCGTGTTCGACAGCGAGACGACGGGGCTCGACATCCACCGCGACCGCATCGTTTCGGTGGGCGGGGTGCGGGTTCACGGCACCCGCATCTTCCACATCGCCAACATCGACCGGCTGGTGAACCCCGGCATCCCCATACCGGCCGGCGCCGCCGCCATCCACGGCATCACCGACGAGGTGGCAGCCGGCGCCCCGCCCTTCGCCGCCGCCTGGCCGGCGCTGGAGCCGCTGCTGCGCGGGGCGGTGCTGGTCGGCCACAACATCGGCTTCGACCTCGCCCTGCTGCGGCGGGAATGCGCCCTGGCCGGCCTGCCGCCGCCGGCGCCGCCGACGCTCGATACCCTGCTGCTGGCCGGGCTGCTGTTTCCGGGCATGACCGACCTCAACCTGGAGGTGCTGTGCCGACACCTGGGCATCGACGTCCACGGCCGCCACACCGCCCTCGGCGATGCGCTGGTGACGGCGGAGCTTTACGTCCGCCTGCTGCCGCTGCTCGATGCCGCCGGGATCAAGACCCTGGCCGAGGCCCACGCCTATACCCGCAAGGCCACCCACCTGCTGGCGCGCCAGCGGGCCATGGGCTGGTGAGCCGGTCGCCGCCGAGGATCGCCACGCCATGGATACCGACACCCGCCCGCTGGCCCGCATCGACAGCTTCCCCTACCGCCACCGCGTCGCCGACCTGATGAGCAGCCCGCCGCTGACGGTCGATCCCGCCGCCCCGGCGACCGAGGCGGCGCGGCTGATGCTGGCGCGGCGGGTCAGCTCGCTGCTGGTGCTCGACGGCGACGGCCGCCCGGCCGGCATCGTGACGGAAAGGGACATGCTGCGCGCCCTGTGCGCCTGCCCGGCCGACCCCGGCCGGGTGGCCGATCTGATGACCAGCCCGGTCGCCTTCGTGCGCGCCGACGCCTTCGTCTACATGGCGCTCGGCCGCATGGCGCGGCTCGGCCTGCGGCACCTGGCGGTGATCGACGGCATGGGACGGGCGGTGGGGGTGATCTCCGCCCGCGACCTGCTGCGCCTGCGCTCCGGCCAGAGCCTGCAACTGGGCGACCGCCTGCGCACGGCCGAAACCGCCGCCGACTTGGCGACGGTGCGGGCGGAGCTGCCGGCCCTGGCCGCCGCCCTGCTGGCGGAGGCGGTGGAGGCGCGCGAGGTGGCGGCGGTGATCAGCGCCGTCTATCGCGACATGACCCGCCGCGCCGCCCAGCTGGCCGAGGCCGCCCTCGCCGCCGATCCCGCCTGGGGGCCGCCGCCGGCGCCCTATGCCGTGCTGGTGCTCGGCTCCGGCGGGCGCGGCGAGAGCCTGCTGGCGCCGGACCAGGACAACGCCCTCGTCCATCGCGGCGGCGCCGGCGACGCCCCGTGGTTCGCCGAACTGGGCCGCCGCATGACCGACCTGCTGGACGCCGCCGGCCTGCCCTACTGCCCCGGCGGCGTCATGGCCAGCCAGCCGGACTGGCGCCACGACCTGGACGGCTGGCGGCAGCGCATCGGCGGCTGGATCGGCCACCCGGAGCCCGACAGCCTGCTGATGGTCGACATTTTCTACGACCTGCAGCCGGTGTTCGGCGATGCCGAGCTGGCCGCCACCCTGCAGGCCGAGGCGCTGGAGGCGGCCCGCCGGGCGCGCGGCTTCCTGGCCGTGCTGGGGGCGCAGCTGGAGGCGCTCAACCCGCCGCTCGGCCTGTTCGGGCGCTTCCGGCTGGATGCCGAGGGGCGCCTGGACCTCAAGCTGGGCGGCCTGCTGCCGGTGGTCCAGGGGGCGCGGGTGATGGCCCTGCAGCACGGCCTCGCTGCCACCGCCACGCGGGACCGGCTGGATGCCCTGGCGGCCGCCGGGGTGCTCACCGGCCGCGACCATGCCGCCCTGACGGCCGGCCATGCGCTGCTGCTCGATGTCGTGCTGCGCCAGCAGATCGACGACCTGCGCGGCGGCCGCGCCGCCGGCACCCGCGTCGATCCCCGCCGGTTCCCGCCCGAGGTGGCGGCGCGGGTGAAGGACGCCGTGCGGGCGGTGGATGCCCTGCGCATGCTGGTCCGGGACGGGCTGCAGCGGGCGGCGGTCAGCCCACCATCGCCTCCACGCCCAGCAGCTCCTGCCAGTCCATCCAGCTGATGAGCCACAGGTCGATGAGGGCGTGCGCCACCACCGCCGGCCAGATGGAGCCGGTGCGGTAGACGGCGATCATGAACACCACGCCGGCGGCGGCGGTCATCACCACATGGCCGAAGCCGCCCGACCAGTGCCACAGGCCGAACAGCAGGGCGGAGGCCAGCGTCACCCACACCGGATGCCAGCCGCGTTCCTCCAGCGTGCGCTTGACCAGGCCGCGGGCGACGATCTCCTCGCTCAGCGCCACCAGCGGAATGCCGATGGCGGTGTCGATGACCAGCCACAGGTGATCGTCGGCGATGGGCGCCCAGCCGAGCGGCTGCCCCGGCAGATACCAGCGCAGCGGAAAGGCGAACACCACCGCCAGGGTGACGGCAACGGTCCAGCCCAGCCCCTCGATGCTGCCGTGCGGGCGGCCGGTCACCGGCCGCAGCGCCCGCCGCCCGGCCGGCACCAGCAGGGCCAGCAGGACGATGCTGCCGCGCAGGGCGATCTCGACGGCGACGAAGGTGTCGTACTCCACCTGCCAGATCAGGTAGAGGTCGTTGACGAGAAACGGCGCGACGCACAGCGTCGTCAGGACGGGCAGCGAAAGGCGCATGGACCGGGCCGGCAGCGGATGTGTCCTGGCTTTAGCACGCAGCCCCGGTGCGGCAAACGGGTGGCGCCGGGGCTGTTGCATTTTGATCACCCGGTGTTGCCGCTTTGCCGCGCCAGCGCCCCCAGCCGCGCCACCGCGTCGCGCAGCGCCGCCCCGTCCAGCACCCCGACGGAGATGCGCAGGCAGCGCGCCCCCTCGCCGCCGGGGGCGAACAGCGAGCCCGGCGCGACTCCGATCCCCGCCGCCCGGGCCGCCCGGTACAGCGCCAGGCCGTCGCCGCCGGGCGGCAGCCTGACCCACAGCATGAAGCCGCCGGCCGGCTGGCTGACCTCGGTGCCGGGCGGGAAGTGGCGCGCCACCGCCTCCGCCGCCAGGGCCAGCCGGCGGCGGTAGGTGCGGGCGGCGCGGCGGGCGATGCGGGCATGGCGGCCGTCGGCCACCACCTCGGCCAGGGCCAGCTGGGCCGGCGTCGGCGAGGCCAGCGTGCGCAGCATCTTCTGCCGCGCCACCGCCTCGGGCCAGCGGCCGGCGGCGATCCAGCCGAGCCGCAGGGCCGGCGCCACGGTCTTGGAGAAGGCGCCGCAGTAGAGCACGTCGCCGGCCAGGTCGGCCGCCTTCACCGCCGGCGGCCGCGGCGTGGCGAAGGACAGCGGGCCGAAGGTGTCGTCCTCGATCAACGGCACCGCCGCCCGCCGGCACAGGTCCAGCAGGCGGGCGCGGGCGGCGGCATCCATGGCGCAGCCGAGCGGATTGTGGACCGCCGGCATCACCACCACCGCCGCCACGCCGCCGGCCGCCAGCGCCGCCGCCAGGGCATCCAGGTCAAGGCCGCGACGGGGGTCGGTGGCGATGGGCAGCGCCTTCAGCCCCTGCGCCTCCAGCGCCTGCAGGGTGCCGAAGTAGGACGGAGATTCGATGGCGACCACGTCGCCCGGCCGGGTGGTGACCGTCAGGGCGAGGTCCAGCGCCTCGGCGCAGCCGTTGGTGACGACGATGTCCTCGGGCGACACCGCCGCCGCCGCTTCCTCCGCCATGATGCGGGCGATGGCCTTGCGCAGCGCCGGCTCGCCGCGCGGGTCGCCATAGGCGGTGAAGGCCGTCGCCCCCTGCTGCCGCAGCACCCGGCCATGCGCCCGCGCCAGCGCCGCCAGCGGCGGCAGGTCCGCCCCCGGCACGCCGTCGCCCAGCGGCAGCAGGCGCCGGTCGCGGCTGGTGCCGAGGATCTCCGCCGCCAGCCCGGCGATGGACACCAGCGTCGCCTGCGCCGCCGTCGCCGTCGCCTGCCGCAGTACCGCCGGATGACCGCGCAGGGTGACGAAGTGGCCGGAGCGCGGCCGCGCCTCGCTCAGGCCCCGGTCGGCCAGCAGCTCCAGCGCCCGGAGCGCCGTCATCGGGCTGACGCCCTCCCGCCGCGCCAGCGCCCGCACGCTCGGCAGGCGGTCGCCGGGGGCGTAGGTGCCGTCGTCGATGGCCGCCGCCAGCCGCCCCGCCACCGCCTCGTAGACCAGAGCCTCCATGGGCCGCGCCTTCTGTTATAGGTCAGTTTCACCGCGTCTGTATCTGTACCACGTCCGCCCGCCGCCTACCATGGCGGCCGGTGTCATGCGGAGAGAGACGACATGCGACGGGACAGAATGGGGGCGCTGCTGGGCGGCCTTGGCGTGCTGGGATTTTCGCTCACCCTGCCGGCGACGCGGGTGGCGGTGGTGGACCTGGGGGCGCTGCCGGTGACGCTGCTGCGCCTGGACATTGCCGCCGTGCTGGCGGTCATCGCCCTGCTGGTGGTGCGGCCGCCGCTGCCGCGCCGGGCCGATCTGCCCGACCTGCTGGGGGTGGCGGGCGGGGTGGTATTCGGCTATCCGCTGCTGGCCGCCGTCGCCATGCAGGACCTGCCGGCCGCCCACGGCTCGGTGGTGGCGGGGCTGCTGCCGCTGATGACCGCCCTGATGGCGGTGCCCATCAACCGCGAGCGGCCGTCGCCGCTGTTCTGGGCCAGCGCCGCCGCCGGGTCGGCGCTGGTGCTCGCCTTCGCCCTGCGCGACGGCGGCGGCAGCCTGCAGGCGGGCGACGCGGCGCTGCAGGCGGCGGCGATGGCGGGCGGCATCGGCTACGCCTGCGGCGCCCGCCTGACCCGCCGGCTGGGCGGCTGGCAGACCATCAGCTGGGGCCTGGTGGTGGCGACGCCGGTGCTGCTGGTCGCCACCCCCCTGGCGGTGCCGGCGACGGCCCTGCAGGCGCCGCCGACGGTGCTCGGCAGCCTGGTCTACCTGGGCGCCGTCAGCCAGTTCCTGGCCTTCTTCGCCTGGTATCGCGGGCTGGAGATGGGCGGCACGGCGCGGGTGGCGCAGATCATGCTGCTGATGCCCTTCCTGTCCATCGCCGCCGCCGGCCTGCTGCTGGGCGAACACATCGACGCCGCCACCCCCCTGTTCGCCGCCGCGGTGGCGGTGACGGTGGTGGCCGGCCGCCGGGCGCCGGTGGCGCAGGCGCGGTAGACGGCAGGGGGGCGGGCGGAGGCCACCGCCCGCCCGGCGGCGTTGAACCGGCGGCGGCAACGCGGTAAAACCGCGGCAATCCGTTCATCCGAGATATCCAGCGCCGGAGGTTTCCTTGGCCGCATATCAGTACATCTACGTCATGAAGGGCCTGACCAAGATCTACCCGGGCGGCCGCGAGATCCTGAAGGGTCTGACGCTGTCGTTCCTGCCCGGCGCCAAGATCGGCGTGCTCGGCCCCAACGGCGCCGGCAAGTCGACGGTGCTGAAGATCATGGCCGGCATCGACAAGGACTTCGGCGGCGAGGCCTGGGCCGCCGAGGGCGTCAAGGTCGGCTACCTGTCGCAGGAGCCGGAACTCGACACCTCCAAGTCCGTGCTTGAGAACGTGCTCGACGGCGTCCGCGCGGTGAAGGACCTGCTGGTGCGCTTCGAGGAAGTCTCCATGAAGTTCGCCGACCCGGACATCTCCGACGACGAGATGAACGCGCTCATGGTCGAGCAGGGCGAACTGCAGGAAAAGATCGACGCCGCCGACGCCTGGGAACTCGACCGCCGTGTCGAGATCGCCATGGACGCCCTGCGCTGCCCGCCGCCCGATGCCGACGTCACCAAGCTGTCGGGCGGCGAGAAGCGCCGCGTGGCGCTGTGCCGCCTGCTGCTGTCGCACCCCGACATGCTCATGCTCGACGAACCGACCAACCACCTGGACGCCGAGTCGGTGGCATGGCTGGAACGGTTCCTGCGCGACTACACCGGCACCGTCGTGCTGGTCACCCACGATCGCTACTTCCTCGACAACGTCACCGGCTGGATCCTGGAACTGGACCGCGGCCGCGGCATTCCCTACGAGGGCAACTACTCCAGCTGGCTGGAGCAGAAGCAGAAGCGGCTTGAGCAGGAACAGCGCGAGGAAGCCGCCCGCCAGCGCACCATCAGCGCCGAACTGGAGTGGATCCGCTCCAGCCCGAAGGCCCGTCAGGCCAAGAGCAAGGCCCGTATCACCGCCTTCGACAGCCTGGTGGCCGAGGCCCGCAACAAGGCCCCCGACGCCTCGCAGATCGTCATTCCGCCGGGCGAGCGCCTGGGCGGCGTGGTGATCGAGGCGGAAGGCCTGACCAAGTCCTTCGGCGACCGCCTGCTGATCGAAGACCTGTCGTTCAAGCTGCCGCCGGGCGGCATCGTCGGCATCATCGGCCCGAACGGCGCCGGCAAGACGACGCTGTTCAAGATGATTACCGGCAAGGAGCAGCCGGACTCGGGCGCGCTCCGCATCGGCGAGACGGTGAAGCTCGGCTACATCGACCAGAGCCGCGAGAGCCTGGACGACAAGAAGACCGTGTGGGAGGAAATCTCCGGCGGCCTGGACGAGCTGGACCTGGGCGTGCGCAAGATCCAGAGCCGCGCCTACGTCGGCCAGTTCAACTTCCGCGGCCCCGACCAGCAGAAGCGCGTCGGCCAGCTGTCGGGCGGCGAGCGCAACCGCGTGCACCTGGCGAAGATGCTGAAGTCCGGCGCCAACGTCATCCTGCTCGACGAACCGACCAACGACCTGGACATCGACACCCTGCGGGCCCTGGAAGGGGCGCTGCTGGACTTCCCGGGCTGCGCCGTGGTCATCTCGCACGATCGCTGGTTCCTGGACCGCATCGCGACCCACATCCTGGCCTTCGAGGGCGACAGCCACGTCGAATGGTTCGAGGGCAACTATCAGGACTACGAAGCCGACCGCAAGCGCCGCCTGGGCGCCGAGGCCGACCAGCCGCACCGCATCAAGTACAAGCCGCTGACCCGCTGAAAACGGGGCCGCAGGCAGCAGAAACCAGGACGGGGGCTCCGGCAGCGGAGCCCCCGTTCTTCATGCGGGCGAGATCAGGAATGCACCGCGCGGCGTGGTGGGCCTGGAGGGACTCGAACCCCCAACCAGACCGTTATGAGCGGTCAGCTCTAACCATTGAGCTACAGGCCCCCAGCGGCGGGAAGGACCGCACCTTAGCGCAAACGGCGGCGTGGTCAATGAGTTATGGCATCTTCCCCGGCCCTGCAACCGGGCGGTGGTGAGCGCGCCGCAAAGAAAAACGCCCGGGCGCGGAGCCCGGGCGTTTTTCGTCAAACGGATCGGCCGTGCCTCAGTTGTCGAGGAACGAGCGCAGCTTGCGCGACCGGCTGGGGTGCTTCAGCTTGCGCAGCGCCTTGGCCTCGATCTGACGGATGCGCTCGCGCGTCACGTTGAACTGCTGGCCGACCTCTTCCAGGGTGTGGTCGGTGTTCATGCCGATGCCGAAGCGCATGCGCAGCACACGCTCCTCGCGCGGGGTCAGGGTGGCGAGGATGCGGGTGCAGGTTTCGCGCAGGTTGCCCTGAATGGCGGCATCCAGCGGCTGCACGGCGTTCTTGTCCTCGATGAAGTCGCCGAGGTGGCTGTCTTCCTCGTCGCCGATGGGCGTTTCGAGGGAGATCGGCTCCTTGGCGATCTTCAGCACCTTGCGCACCTTCTCCAGCGGCATCTGGAGCTTTTCGGCCAGTTCCTCCGGGGTCGGCTCGCGGCCGATCTCGTGCAGCATCTGGCGGCTGGTGCGGACCAGCTTGTTGATGGTCTCGATCATGTGGACCGGGATGCGGATGGTCCGCGCCTGGTCGGCGATGGAGCGGGTGATGGCCTGACGGATCCACCACGTCGCGTAGGTCGAGAACTTGTAGCCGCGGCGGTACTCGAACTTGTCCACCGCCTTCATCAGGCCGATGTTGCCTTCCTGGATGAGATCGAGGAACTGCAGGCCGCGGTTGGTGTACTTCTTGGCGATGGAGATGACGAGGCGCAGGTTGGCCTCGATCATCTCCTTCTTGGCCTTGCTGGCCTCGCGCTCGCCCTTCTGCACGGTCTGGACGATGCGGCGGAACTCGCCCAGCGGCTGGCCGGCTTCCTCGGCCAGATGGGCCAGCTGCTCGCGGATGACTTCCACCTCGCGCTGGTGGCGGGCGCCGAAGTCCTTCCAGCCCTTGCCGGGGCGGGCGCTCACCTGCTCCAGCCAGTTGGGGTCGAGTTCCGAGCCGAAGTAGGCCGACAGGAAGTCCTCGCGCTTGATCTTGCAGCCGGTGGCCAGGCGCAGCAGCTTGCCTTCCAGGCCCATGACGCGACGGTTGATGTCGTTCAGGTGCTCCACCAGCTGCTCGATGCGGGCGGAGTTGAGGTGCACGCCTTCCATCAGGCCGATCAGCTCGGCGCGCGCCTTCTCGTACTTCTTTTCCTGGGCGGAGGAGACCGACTCGCCCTTGCCGAAGGCGGTCAGGCGCTGGTCCGCCACCTTCTTCATCTTGTCGTAGGTCTTGGCGATCTGCTCGAAGGTCTCGACGACCTTCGGCATCAGCTGCGCCTCCATGGCGGCGAGGGAGACGTTGTTCTCGACGTCGCCTTCCTCTTCCTCGTCCTCGCCGGCGGGCGCCGGGGCGGCTTCGCCGTCCTCGTCCTCGTCCTCGCCTTCGGCGTCGGCCTTGCGGGCCGGCGCGGCGGCGGCGTCCTTCTTGGCCGGGTGGGCGATCACCTTGGCGCCGTTGGCGCGGCCGGTCACGTCGTCGGCGGGCGCCTCGTCGTCGGCGGCCTCGGCGGCCTCTTCCTCGGCCAGCTCGTCGCCGCCCGGCTCGTTGCCGTAGGTGGTTTCCAGGTCGATGATGTCGCGCAGCGGCATGCGGCCGTCCAGCAGCGCATCGTGCCACGACAGCAGCGCCTTGATGGTCAGCGGGCTTTCGCAGATGCCGCCGATCATCATCTCGCGGCCGGCTTCGATGCGCTTGGCGATGGCGATTTCGCCCTCGCGCGACAGCAGCTCCACCGACCCCATCTCGCGCAGGTACATACGCACCGGATCATCGGTGCGGCCGATGTCTTCCTCGCTGACGTTGCCGGACCGGCCGTCGTCGTCATCGTCGCTGGCGGCGGCGGTGTCCTCGGCCTCGGCGTCTTCCTCGCCCTCGATGATGTTGATGCCCATCTCGGACAGAGTGGACATGGTGTCCTCGATCTGCTCGGAGGACACGTCGTCGGGCGGCAGGGCGTTGTTCAGCTCGTCATAGGTGACGTAGCCGCGTTCCTTGCCCTTGGCCATCAGCTTCTTGACAGCGGCGTTGATCGTGTCCAGCAGCGGGCCGTCGGTGTTTTCTTCTGGGGTCTCGGTGGTTTCCGCTGCGTTCGCCGTCTTCGTCGCCATTCTTATCCGCTCCTTAACGAACCGAAACGCGAACCGGCCCCGCTCGACGTCGGTCCGCGCAACTCAAAGCCCCGCAGGGCACCGGCGTTATGTCAGGTCAGGCCGACCCACGCGCCATGGGAAGGGCGGCGGCAGCCGCCCTCAATCATCCAGCGAATCATCGTTCATCCGCCGCATGTCCTGAAAGAAGAGCGCCTTGAGGCGCTGAAGCGCCTGCTCCGACAGATCCGCATCGGCGGTCTGCCGGGCGAATTGCGCACCGGCGCGTACCACGTCGGCCCTGAAATCCTGCTGCAAGCCGAGGTCGAACGTGTGATCCCATCCACTCTTGGCCCTGTCGGTTGGCGCGTCGGGTCGTGCGAACGAAGCGTGGGCGAACACATTCGGACTCAGGAGGAACTTCAGGTCATTCTCCAGTCCACGCGTTCGTAAGTGGCTCGACACGCCTTCGAAGTCAAGACCCGACTCGGTGGCGAGCAGCAGCAGCAGGGCCTGCCGCACCCGATCCACCGGCGGCTCGCTGCAGGCGATGGAGCCAAGGCGCTCCCCCACGTGGTCGAACAGCTCGGGGTGGGTGACCACGGCGGCGACCAGGATGCGCTGGCGCTGGACCGCCGCCGAGGGTGGCGGGACGAGCGGTGCCGGCGGCGGCGGCGGAACATCCAAGTCCTTGCCGCGCCACGGTTTGCCGTCGCGGCGCGGGCGCCCCGCGGGGGGCCGGCGCTGGCTGCGGGACAGCTGATACAGGCGGTCGCGGAACTCCCGGCGGTAGGCGTTCTGCACCGTGGCGTCCTGGATGGTCTGGGTCAGCTGCTCCAGGTCGTGCTCCAGCGCCGCCCGTCGTTCCGGGGTGTCGAGGGGCCGGCCCTCCAGCGCATTACGCCACAGGATGTCGGCCAGCGGCTGGGCCTTGGCGAGCACCGACTCGAAGGCGTCGCGGCCGGCGGTCGACAGCAGCTCGTCCGGGTCCTTGCCGCCCACCACCAGGGCGAATCGCAGCGACAGGCCCGGCTTCAGCAGCGGCAGGGCGCGCTGGGCGGCCTTGTTGGCGGCGCGAATGCCGGCGGCGTCGCCGTCCAGGCACAGAATCGGCTCCGGCGACAGCTTCCACAGCTCCTGGATCTGCGCCTCGGTCATGGCGGTGCCGAGCGGCGCCACCGCCTCGCCGATGCCGAAGCGGGCCATGGCGATGACGTCCATGTACCCCTCGGCGACGATCACCCGCCCGGCCGCCCGCGCCGCCTCCCGCGCCAGGGCGAGGTTGTAGAGCACGCTGCCCTTGTGGAAGAGCGGGTTGTCCGGGCTGTTCAGGTACTTGGGCTGGCCGTCGCCCATGACGCGGCCGCCGAAGGCGATCACCTTGCCGCGCCGGTCGGTGATGGGGAACAGCACGCGGTCGCGGAAATAATCCACCACCTTGCCGTCGTCGCGCGCTTTCAGCAGGCCCGCCTCCACCATCTGGCGTTCGGTGATGCCCTGCTTCACCAGCGCCTCGCGCAAGGGACCGGAGTGCGGCGCGTAGCCGAGCCGGAAGCGGGCGATGGTGGCGTCGTCGAGGCCGCGCCGCCGCAGGTAGGCCAGCGCCTCCGCCCCCGCCGGCTTGCGCAGTTCGGCCTGGAAGAAGGCGCAGGCGGCCTCCACCACGTCCTGCAGGCCGGCCTGCTTCTTCGCCTGCTCGACCTGCTGCGGGGTCTGTTTCGGCACTTCCATGCCGGCGTCGGCGGCGAGCAGTTCCACCGCCTCGACGAACGACAGGCCGCGCGTCTTCATCTCGAAGGTGATGGCGTCGCCGTTCTCGCCGCAGCCGAAGCAGTGGTAGAAGCCCTTGTCCTCGCTGACCGTGAACGACGGCGTGCGCTCGTTGTGGAACGGGCACAGGCCCTTGTATTCCCCCTTGCCGGCGCTGATCAGCTTCACCTTGCGGCCGATGACGGCGGCAATGGAGGTGCGGCTGCGCAACTCGTCAAGAAAGCGGGGCGGCAGGGCCATGGCGGTGCGGGGCGGTCCAACGAAGGGCGGCCTCCACCGGCGAAGGGAGGAGGCCGCAGCGTCACGTCAGGGAACAGCAGGACTGCGCAGGGGCGCGGCGGTCAGCCCTGCAGCTTCTGCTTCACGAGGCCGGAAGCCTTGGCGAAATCCATCTGGCCGGCGTAGCGCTCGCGCAGTTCGGCCATCACCCGGCCCATGTCCTTGAGGCCGGCGGCGCCGAGACCGGACAGGGTGGCGTCGATGGCGGCGGCGACCTCGGCATCGTCCATCTGGCGCGGCAGGAACCGCTCGATGACGGCGATTTCCTCGCTCTCCTGCTCGGCCAGTTCCAGGCGGCCGCCCTGTTCGTAGAGCTGGATGCTCTCGCGGCGCTGCTTGATCATGGACTGCAGCATCGACAGGATCTCGTCGTCGGAAATGCCGTCCATCTGGCCCTTGGATCGGGCGGCGATGTCACGGTCCTTGAGCGCCGCCAGGATCAGGCGCACGGTGGCGACCGCGCGCGCCTCCTTCGAGCGCATGGCTTCCTTCAACGCTTCCTGCAGGCGGGTGCGCATCATTGGCTTGGGGGCCTCTTGCAGCTTTGTCGGAAGTGACCGACATTACACCAGGACGGGCATCCCGGCAAGTTTAGCTAAGTCTTTGATTTTCAAAGATAAAGCATTCCTTGACAGGGCGCCCGCGATTCCTTAGAAGACCGGCAATTTGCCCGCCGCCCCCAGGCGAGCCGTTCCCACCTGCCCGCGCCGGCACACTCGCCAGCGCCCTCTGCATCCAGGGCGGGATCGCGCATGCCCGGACGACAGTGACCAGAGTTGGGATTTGCATCCATGGCTGACACGACCTTTGCCTCCGCCCCGCAGCCTTCCGGCACGACGGCGGCGGTGGTTCTTGCCGACGGCACCGTATTTTGGGGGCGCGGCGTCGGCGCCACCGGCGAGAAGGTGGGCGAGGTGGTGTTCAACACCGGCCTTACCGGATACCAGGAAACGATGACGGACCCGTCCTACGCGGGCCAGATCATCACCTTCACCTTCCCCCACGTCGGCAACGTCGGCGCCAACCCGGAAGACCTGGAGGCGCAGACGCCGGCCACCCGCGGCTGCATCCTGCGCGCCGACATCACCGACCCGAGCAACTGGCGCTCCGCCCAGCACCTTGATTCGTGGCTGCGCGCCATGGGGCTGATCGGCGTCACCGGCATCGACACCCGCGCGCTGACCCGCCGCATCCGCGACCACGGCGCCCCCAATGGCGTCATCGCCCACCACCCCGACGGCGTGTTCGACATTCCGGCGCTGGTGGAGATGGCCCGCAAGTGGCCGGGCCTGGAAGGCATGGACCTCGCCAAGGAAGTCACCTGCGCCCAGACCTACGACTGGCGCCAGACCCGCTGGGCGCTGAAGGGCGGCTACGGCACCCTGCACGCGCCGAAGTACAAGGTGGTGGCCGTCGACTACGGCGCCAAGCGCAACATCCTGCGCTCGCTGGCCGACATGGGCTGCCAGGTGACGGTGGTGCCGGCGACGGCGACTGCCGAGGACATCCTGCGGCACGAGCCGGACGGCGTGTTCCTCTCCAACGGCCCCGGCGACCCGGCCGCCACCGGCACCTATGCCGTGCCGGTGATCCAGGAAGTGCTGAAGACCGGCAAGCCGCTGTTCGGCATCTGCCTCGGCCACCAGCTGCTGGCCCTGTCGCTGGGCGCCAAGACCTACAAGATGGAGAAGGGTCACCGCGGCGCCAACCAGCCGGTGAAGGACCTGGAGACCGGCAAGGTGGAAATCACCAGCCAGAACCACGGCTTCGGCGTCGACCGCACCACCCTGCCGGCCGGCGTGAAGGAAACCCACGTGTCGCTGTTCGACAACTCGGTCGAAGGCATCCGCGTCGAGGGCAAGCCAGTGTTCTCCGTGCAGTACCACCCGGAAGCCAGCCCCGGCCCGCAGGACAGCCACTACCTGTTCGGCCGCTTCGTCGACCTGATGGCTCAGGCCAAGGGCTGACCGCGACATCTGCGAGAAAAGACGCGGGGCGGGGCGCCAACAACGTTCCGCCCCGCGTCATGAGCGACTAGAACATAAAAGAGCGCCGCCGGCCGCACGCGCGGCGCCGCCATGAGAGAAGAGACCAGGCCGCCATGCCCAAACGCACCGACATCAAGTCCATCCTCATCATCGGCGCCGGCCCGATCGTCATCGGCCAGGCCTGCGAGTTCGACTACTCGGGCGCCCAGGCCTGCAAGGCGCTGCGCGAGGAGGGCTACCGGGTCATCCTGGTGAACTCCAACCCCGCCACCATCATGACCGACCCCAACATGGCGGACGCCACCTACATCGAGCCGATCACGCCCGAGATGGTGGCGAAGATCATCGAGAAGGAGCGGCCCGACGCCCTGCTGCCCACCATGGGCGGCCAGACGGCGCTGAACACCGCGCTCAAGCTGGATGAGATGGGCGTGCTGGCCAGGTTCGGCGTCGAGATGATCGCGGCGAAGAAGGACGTCATCGAGAAGGCCGAGGACCGCCAGCTGTTCCGCGAGGCGATGGACAAGATCGGCCTGGAAAGCCCGCGCTCGCGCGTCGTCACCAACATGCAGGAAGCGTCGGACGCGCTGGAGTTCGTCGGCCTGCCGGCGATCATCCGCCCGTCCTTCACCCTCGGCGGCCTCGGCGGCGGCATTGCTTACAACAAGACCGAGTTCGAGCGCATCGTCTCCGGCGGCCTGGCGGCCTCGCCGGTGCATGAAGTGCTGGTCGAGGAAAGCGTGCTCGGCTGGAAGGAGTACGAGATGGAAGTGGTCCGCGACAAGGCGGACAACTGCATCATCATCTGCTCCATCGAAAACATCGACCCGATGGGCGTCCACACCGGCGACTCCATCACCGTCGCGCCGGCGCTGACGCTGACCGACAAGGAATACCAGATCATGCGTGACGCCAGCATCGCTGTGCTGCGCGAGATCGGCGTCGATACCGGCGGCTCCAACGTGCAGTTCGCGGTCAACCCGGCCGACGGCCGCCTGGTGGTGATCGAGATGAACCCGCGCGTCAGCCGCTCCTCGGCGCTGGCGTCCAAGGCGACGGGCTTCCCCATCGCCAAGGTGGCGGCCAAGCTGGCGGTCGGCTACACGCTGGATGAGCTGACCAACGACATCACCGGCTGCACCCCGGCCAGCTTCGAGCCGACCATCGACTACGTGGTCACCAAGATTCCGCGCTTCACCTTCGAGAAGTTCCCGGATGCCGAGGCGCTGCTCACCACCTCCATGAAGTCGGTGGGCGAGGCCATGGCGGTCGGCCGCACCTTCGCCGAAAGCCTGCAGAAGGGCCTGCGGTCGCTGGAAACCGGCCTGACCGGCCTCAACGAGGTGGAGATTGCCGACGCCAACGGCGGCGCCAACCGCGATGCCATCCGCGCCGCCCTGGCGCAGCCGCGGCCCGACCGCCTGCTGACCATCGCCCAGGCCTTCCGCTTCGGCTTCACGGTGCCGGAGGTGGCGCAGGTCACCCACTACGACCCGTGGTTCCTGGAGCAGATCAAGGCGATAATCGACGCCGAGGCGCGGGTGCGGGCCGAGGGCCTGCCCAACGACACCGCCGGCCTGCTGGCGCTCAAGAAGATGGGCTTCTCCGACCAGCGCCTGGCCCAGCTGACCGGCCGCAGCGCCGCCGAGGTGGCGGCCCTGCGCCATCACCTGAAGGTGCTGCCGGTCTACAAGCGCATCGACACCTGCGCCGGCGAGTTCCCGTCCGACACGCCCTACATGTACTCCTGCTACGAGGGCGACGGCGTCTCCCCCGGCGAGTGCGAAAGCCAGCCGACCGACGCCAAGAAGGTGATCATCCTCGGCGGCGGCCCCAACCGCATCGGCCAGGGCATCGAGTTCGACTATTGCTGCGTCCATGCCGCCTACGCCCTCAAGGAGGCCGGCTATGAGACCATCATGGTCAACTGCAACCCGGAAACCGTCTCCACCGACTACGACACCTCCGACCGCCTGTACTTCGAGCCGCTGACCGCCGAGGACGTGATCGAGCTGATCCGCAAGGAACAGACCAACGGCATGGTGCACGGCGTCATCGTCCAGTTCGGCGGCCAGACGCCGCTGAAGCTGGCCGACGCGCTGGAGAGGGCGCGCATCCCCATCCTCGGCACCACGCCCGACGCCATCGACCTGGCCGAGGACCGCGAGCGGTTCCAGCAGCTGCTGCACCGCCTTGGCCTCAAGCAGCCGCCCAACGGCCTCGCCCGCTCCCTGGACGAGGCGCGCAAGGTGGCGGCGGATGTCGGCTACCCGGTGGTGGTGCGGCCGTCCTTCGTGCTCGGCGGCCGCGCCATGCGCATCGTCCATGACGAGGCGGAGCTGGACCGCTACATGCACGAGGCGGTGGTGGTGTCGGGCGACGACCCGGTGCTGCTCGACCACTATCTGGCCGGCGCCATCGAGGTGGACGTCGATGCCATCTGCGATGCCGGCGGGCAGGTCTACGTCGCCGGCGTCATGCAGCACATCGAGGAAGCCGGCGTGCACTCGGGCGACTCCGCCTGCTCGCTGCCGCCCTACTCGCTGTCGGACGACAAGATCGACGAACTGAAGGTCCAGACCCAGGCGCTCGCCAAGGGCCTGAACGTGGTCGGCCTGATGAACGTGCAGTTCGCGGTGCAGAATGGCACCGTCTACATCCTGGAAGTCAACCCGCGCGCCAGCCGCACCGTGCCCTTCGTGGCCAAGGCGACCGGCGTGCCGGTGGCCAAGATCGCCGCCCGCGTCATGGCCGGCGAAACCCTGGCCGACTTCGCCCTGCCCGCCATCGCCCGGCCGGACCACGTGGCGGTGAAGGAGGCGGTGTTCCCCTTCGCCCGCTTCCCCGGCGTCGACATCGTGCTCGGCCCCGAGATGAAGTCGACCGGCGAGGTCATGGGCATCGACAGCGACTTCCACCGCGCCTTCGCCAAGTCGCAGATCGGCGCCGGCGCCCGCCTGCCCATGGCCGGACGGGTGTTCCTGTCGGTGCGCGACGGCGACAAGATCGCCGCCCTCGGTGTTGCCCGCAAGCTGACGGAACTGGGCTTCGTGGTGCTCGCCACCCGCGGCACCGCCGCCTTCCTCGGCCAGCACGGCGTCACGGTGGAAACGGTGAACAAGGTGCTGGAAGGCCGCCCGCACTGCGTCGACCGCATGCTGTCGGGCGAGGTCGACATGGTGATCAACACCACCGAGGGCAGCCAGGCGCTGAAGGACAGCTTCGACATCCGCAACACCGCGCTGACGCGCAACATCGCCCACTACACCACCCTGCCCGGTGCCCTGGCGGCGGTGGACGCCATTGCGGCCCTGAAGCGCGGCGAGCTTGATGTGGCGCCGCTTCAGTCCTATTTTGGTTAGCCATCGTGACGGGGCGCGCCCGACGCGCCCCGTCGGCTTTTGTCTACGTGGTTCATCAGGGGTTCTCGAATGGAGAAGATTCCCATGACTCCGAAGGGCTTGGCCCTTCTGGAGCAGGAGCTGAAGCACTTGCGCTCGGTCGAACGCCCGAACGTCATCAAGGCGATCGCCGAGGCCCGTGAACACGGCGACCTGTCCGAGAACGCCGAGTACCATGCCGCCCGCGAGCGGCAGAGCTTCATCGAAGGCCGCATTTCCGAGCTGGAAGACATCATCGGCCGCGCCGACGTCATCGACATCGCCAAGATGTCGGGCGACAAGGTGCGCTTCGGCGCCACCGTGGTGGTGGCCGACGAGGATACCGACGAGGAAGTGAGCTACCAGATCGTCGGCCCGCACGAGGCCGATCTGAAGCAGGGCCGGATCAGCATCCAGTCGCCCATCGCCCGCGCCCTGATCGGCAAGAGCGAAGGCGACGTGGTGGAGGTGAACGCCCCCGGCGGCTCGCGCTCCTACGAGATCATCTCGGTGAAGTTCATCGACTCCTGACTCTGGCGGCATCCGCCCGAGTCTGCGCAACCGCCGCGCCCCTTCCGGGAGCGCGGCGGTTTCGTTTTGCGCCGGGATGCTGTCAGCCGAACATCATGGCGTCGATGTCGTCCTGCGACATGCCCATGCCCTCGGCCTGCGGGCCGTGCAGCAGGTGCTTGTCCTCGCGGGTGTCATCGGGGCGGTTGCGGATGATCTCGGTGCGGGCGGTGCCCTCCTCGATCTCCCACAGTTCCACCAGACGCTTCAGTTCCGCCTCGACATGCAGCAGCGTGTTGATGGCGGCCGAGATACGCTGACCGGTGATATCCTGGAAGCTGCACGCGGTCATGATCTCGATCACCTGGGTGCTCAGTTCCTGGTAGAGCATGACGTCCAGGCGGTCCATGTGGCCGTCGAGCAGGGTCTGCATGGTTTCGGCCGATTGCAGAATGTGCTGGGTGGCGTGCTCCGTCGCCTCCACCACCGACCCCAGTTCCGAGGTCGCCGCGACGATGTGATCGGATTCCCCGTTGGCCGGCGACAGCGCCGCCACATGGTCGCGGGTCAGGTCGATGCGATCGACCAGTTCGGACAACCCTTGCCGGATGAGGCTGAAATTGCCGCTGTCGGCATGGTGTGGCGGTTCCTCCAGCGACGCGACCGCCTTGGCAGCCGGCACGGATGGGGCGGGTTCGGGGGCGGGGGCAGAGTCGGGCGCCGGCGCCGCGATGGCGACGGCCGGCAGCGACAGTCCTTCACGCGCCATGGTCCGCAGTTCACTCCGAACCACCTCGCCGACCACCTGCCGCATGTCCGCCGACAGGGCGAGGATGGCGGCGGCCAGATGGCCGATCTGCTGCTCGATATTGGTGGTGCTCATGTCCTGGCTCTCTCCCGATGCGCGTCCAGCGGAGCAAACCGCGGGCCAACCGGAAGATGCAGCGAAACCGCCATCCGAAGCCGCCACGAGCGCACGCTGTCGCGTTTTGCATCGCGCGGTGGTGGGCAGCACCCCCGCCCTGCAAACGCCACCCGCCGCAGCGTCCCCCTACTCCCGAAGACAGAAGAGCCGAAAAAGGAAAAAGCGCCGATTGCTCAGCGCCTTTCTCCCTCCGCATCGTGCTCCCGCTCCGGTACGGGCTCGGGACCGGAGTCCACGTCGATAGGCACCCCCGGCTGCTGTTTGCCGGTGCGGATGGCCAGCGCCGACTTGACATGCGCCACGTTGGGCGCCGCCGTCAGGCGGGTGGTCAGGAACCGCTGGTAGTCATCCCAGTCGTGGGCCACGACCTTGAGCAGAAAGTCGGTCTCGCCGGCCAGCATATGGCACTCACGGACCTCCGGCCACTGATTGACCAGGCCTTCAAAGGCGCGCAGGTCGGCCTCCGCCTGACTGTTGAGGCCGACATGGGCGAACACGGTGACATGATACCCGAGCGCAGCGGGATCGATGTCGGCGTGGTAGCCCCGGATGTAACCGGCCTCCTCCAGTGCCCGCACGCGCCGCAGGCAGGGCGGGGCCGAGATGCCGGCCCGGCGGGCCAGTTCCACGTTGGTCATCCGGCCGTCTGCTTGCAGGTCGCTCAGGATGCGCCGATCGATGCGATCAAGCTTCACCCGCTGCATATGGTGTTCGTCCTCCCGGTAAGGCGTCGGAATCTTGTATCGCACCGACGCAATGATGTTTCAAGGTAATGGGGCTTGGCGGTAATGACAATAAGCCTTTCCGCAAAAAGACAACAATTTCACTAGGCTCACGCGCTGAAAGTCCGGTAACGTCGTGGCATCGTCGGCATCGGACAACGCACAACCCTGCATGGCTCCTGCGCATCCGACGCAGACCTCCGTCACCCGGCTGTCAAGGCCGCACCGGCCCCCACGGGTGGACATCGGCGGAACGAAGGAACAGTTGCTGCACCGTCTGAACGGATGCCATGGGGCCCCTTATTCCTTTAATTATTCCGGCTTGCAAACCGGCCGGTGCGGCGGCTAGATAGGGCCGCGTTTGGCCGTCAGGCCAATACTCTTTCTTCATGGGAGCGAGCATATGACCGAGACCGTCAGCATTACCTCTCTGGTCGCCAAGCAGGCCCCGGATTTCACCGCCCAGGCCGTGATGCCCGACAACAGCATCAACCCGGCCTTCAACCTGAAGGAATACCTCGCCGGTTCCTACGGCTGGGTGTTCTTCTACCCGCTCGACTTCACCTTCGTCTGCCCGTCGGAGATCATCGCCCACGACCACCGCCTGGCCCAGTTCCAGGAGCGCAACTGCAAGGTCGTGTCGGTGTCCATCGACAGCCAGTTCAGCCACCTGGCCTGGAAGAAGACGCCGCAGGATGAAGGCGGCCTCGGCAACGTGCAGTTCCCCATGGTCGCCGACGTGACCAAGGACATCGCCCGCAACTTCGGCGTCCTGCTGCCGGCCGGCGTCGCCCTGCGCGGCTCGTTCCTGATCGACAAGAACTTCAACGTCCGCCACGCCACCATCAACGACCTGCCGCTCGGCCGTAACGTCGATGAAGGCCTGCGCCTGCTGGACGCCCTCCAGTTCCACGAAGAGCACGGCGAGGTCTGCCCCGCCGGCTGGACCAAGGGCAAGAAGGGCATGAAAGCGACCCCCGATGGCGTCGCCGCCTTCCTGAAGGAAAGCGCCAAGGAGCTGTAAGGCTTCCGCCATCCGGCCGCTGACCGCTGGCAGGGCGTCCGCTTCGGCGGGCGCCCTGTCGCTTTTGGGGCGGCGGCGACCATTTGTTGCGCGGGCGGGACGGCCTCACTATCCTCCCCTCCACCGTATGACCCGGACCCGTCGCAGGCGTCCGCATCCGCATGGGAAAGGCCCTCCTGTCATGGTCGAGCATCACACCAAAGTCCTCATCCTCGGCTCCGGCCCGGCCGGCTGCACCGCCGCCATCTACGCCGCCCGCTCCAACCTGGCGCCGATTCTGGTGTCCGGCATCCAGCCCGGCGGCCAGCTGACCATCACCACCGACGTGGAGAACTATCCGGGCTTCGCCGACCCCATCCAGGGGCCGTGGCTGATGGAGCAGATGCAGGCCCAGGCGCAGAACGTCGGCACCCGCTGGATGCACGACACCATCGTGTCGGTGGACCTGTCGCAACGCCCCTTCCGCGCCGTCGGCGATTCGGGCGACGTCTACCTGGGGGAGACGCTGATCATCTCGACCGGCGCCTCGGCCCGCTGGCTCGGCCTTGAGAGCGAGGCCCGCTTCCAGGGCTTCGGCGTCTCGGCCTGCGCCACCTGCGACGGGTTCTTCTTCCGCAACAAGGTGGTTGCCGTCATCGGCGGCGGCAACACGGCGGTGGAGGAAGCCATCTACCTCACCAACCACGCCAGCAAGGTCTACCTGATCCACCGCCGCGACTCGCTGCGGGCGGAAAAGATCATGCAGGACCGCCTGTTCGCCAACCCGAAGGTCGAAATGGTGTGGGACACGGTGGTGGCCGATGTGCTGGGCGGCGGCGAGCCGCTGGGCGTCACCGGCCTGTGCCTGGAGAACGTCAAGACCGGCGACAAGCGCGAGCTGCCGCTCGACGGCGTGTTCGTCGCCATCGGCCATTCGCCCAACACGGCGCTGTTCGAGGGACAGCTCGACATGGACGAGAACAAGTACCTGATCACCGCGCCGGACTCGACCGCCACCAACATCCCCGGCGTCTTCGCCGCCGGCGACGTGCAGGACCACGTCTACCGCCAGGCGGTGACGGCGGCCGGCACCGGCTGCATGGCCGCCATCGAGGCCGACCGCTTCCTCGCCCTGAACGGTCAGGCCTGACGCGCCCGCCGATGCCACAGGTATGCGGGCACGGCATGGCTGACATCCGCCCGGCCGTCCGCTAGAACAGAAGGCTGGAACCTAACGCTGGGGGGATCATGCCGGCCCGCACGAACTCGATGATGGATTGGGACAAGCTGCGCATCTTCCACGCGGTGGCGGAGGCTGGGTCGTTCACCCATGCCGGCGAGTCGCTGAACCTCAGCCAGTCGGCCGTCAGCCGGCAGATCTCGGCGCTGGAGGAAAGCCTCAACGTCTCGCTGTTCCACCGCCATGCCCGCGGCCTGATCCTCACCGAGCAGGGCGAGCTGCTCTACAACACGGTACACGAGGTCTTCGCCAAGCTGTCCATGGCCGAAGCCCGCCTGACCGAGAGCCGCGAGCGCCCGGAAGGCCCGCTGAAGGTGACCACCACGGTCGCCTTCGGCTCGGTCTGGCTGACCCCGCGCATCAAGGAGTTCATGGACACCTACCCGCACATCGAGATGAGCCTGCTGCTCGATGACGGCGAGGTGGACCTGGCCATGCGCGAGGCCGATGTCGCCATCCGCTTCCATCCGCCGCGTCAGCCCGATCTGGTGCAGCGCCACCTGCTCGGCCTGCACTACAAGATCTATGCCTCGCCCGAGTACCTGAAGAAGTTCGGCATCCCCAAGACGCCGGACGACCTCGACAACCACCGCCTCATCGTCTACGGCGAGGACGCCAAGGCGCCGGTGGACAACATGAACTGGCTGCTGACCGCCGGCGGCGTGCCCAAGAAGCGGCGGCAGGCGGTGCTGCGGGTCAACAACATCTACGGCATCTTCCGCGCCGTGCAGTCCGGGCTCGGCATCGCCGCCCTGCCGGAGTACTTCTCGACCGAGGCGACCAACCTGGTCCAGGTGCTGCCGGAACTGCGCGGCCCCGGCTTCGACTGCTTCTTCGTCTACCCGGAAGAACTGCGCCATTCCAAGCGCGTGGCGGTGTTCCGCGACTTCCTGCTGCGCAAGCTGGGCGAAGGCAAGGCCTGACCCTGCCACCACCACCGGGCGGCCGGGCTTGCCCCGGCCGCCGGCGCAGCCTATAGTCCGCGCCATGACCACGACGCGCATCCTCGCCCGGCACAGCTATTACCCGCTGCCCACATAACGGCGGCGTCGATGGTTCTTGTCTGATCCTTCCCCCCGCCGCAGGTCGGCGGCGGTGTCAGGATGAGGACGGGTCTCCGGCCTGCGGGCCTATCCCGGAGACCCCGCGATGACCTTCCCCGACGGCTTTTGCCCCCGTTCCGAGACCCTGCGCGTGCTGGCGGCGCGCGGCTTCCTGCACCAGTGTACCGACTGGCAGGGGCTGGACGATGCCTTTGCTGCCGGCGCCCCGGTGACTGCCTACATCGGCTTCGACGCCACCGCCGACAGCCTGCACGTCGGCCACCTGCTGTCGATCATGACCCTGCGCTGGCTGCAGAAGACCGGCCACCGGCCGCTGGTGCTCATGGGCGGCGGCACCACCCGCATCGGCGATCCCAGCTTCCGCGACACCACCCGGCCGCTGCTGGATGACGCGCAGATCGCCGCCAACATCGCCGGCATCCGCCGGGTGTTCGACCGCTTCCTGACCTTCGGCAGCGGCCCCGGCGACGCGGTGATGGTGAACAATGCCGACTGGCTGGACGGGCTCGGCTACATCGCCTTCCTGCGCGATTTCGGCCGCCACTTCTCGGTCAACCGCATGCTGACCTTCGACTCCGTGCGCCAGCGCCTGGACCGCGAACAGCCGCTGACCTTCCTTGAGTTCAACTACATGCTGCTGCAGGCCTTCGACTTCGTGGAACTGTCGCGCCGCTTCGGCTGCCGGCTGCAGATGGGCGGCTCAGACCAGTGGGGCAACATCGTCAACGGGGTGGAGCTGGGCCGGCGGGTGGACGATGCCGCCCTGTTCGGCCTGACCACGCCGCTGCTCACCACCGCCTCGGGCACCAAGATGGGCAAGACCGCCGGCGGCGCCGTGTGGCTCAATGCCGAGCGCCGTTCGCCCTACGAGTTCTGGCAGTTCTGGCGCAACACCGAGGACGCCGACGTCGGCCGCTTCCTGCGCCTGTTCACCGAACTGCCGCTGGACGAGATCACCCGCCTGGAGGCCCTGGAGGGGGCGGAGATCAACGAGGCGAAAAAGACTCTGGCGACGGCGGTGACCACCCTGGTCCACGGCCCCGCCGCAGCCGCCGAAGCGGCGGAAACCGCCCGTCAGGCCTTCGAGGCCGGCGCCCTGGCGGCGGAGGGGCTGCCGACCGTCGACCTGCCGGCGGCCACCCTGGCGGCCGGGGTGCCGCTGGCCGACCTGCTGGTGCTGGCCGGTCTGGCGGCATCGAAGGGAGAGGCGCGGCGGCTGGTGAGCGGCGGCGGCGCCCGCGTCGACGGCGCGGCGGCCGAGGATGCGGCGGCCCTTGTCAGCACCACCACCACCCTCCGCCTCTCCGCCGGTCGCAAGCGCCACGCGCTGGTGCGGGCGGTGTAGCCGGGGCGAGCGAGCCCGCCGTCCGCCGCCGTTCGCCGGTCAGGGCGGCGGGCGGCGGGGCGGCGCCGGGAACACGATACGTAGCGTCCGCCGCCGCCGTCGCCCATGTCGAACATGGCCTGCAGGCGGCTGACGCGGTGGAACAGGTCGTGGGCGCTGCCGATGATGGCGGTCAGTTCCGGCGCGTAAGGATGCTCCGAGGCCGGGTCGGGCAGCTGGGCGCTGACCTCGGCGAACAGGTTGCGGCCTTCCACCTGCATCTCGACGCGGTTCATCTGGCCCTCCCCGACGGCGCGGTAGAGCAGCAGCAGGCTCATGCAGCAGGTGAGCGCGCTGGTCACCCGCGACATGTCCCGCGCCATGCGGATGCGGTCCAGCGGCTGGGCCTCCGGCGGCAGGGTGGCAGCCGTGCCGCTGCCGACGTAGGCGCGGGCGCGCTCCAGCAGCATCAGGGCATCCTCGAAGGTCGCGTCGAGCAGGGGCTCGTCCATCCACGTCTCGCTCACCGGTCTTCCCCCTTCTGCTGCGGTCACGGCCGCACCGTAAGGCAGGGGAGAAACGTCCACAACCGGAACCTCGCTCGCGGCCGGTCGGCGGAAATGTGAACGGAGCGCAAGCGGGCAGCAACCGCCGGTCAGTAATCGCGCTCCCAGTTCACGCCGACGTCGCTGCCGCGGCCGGTGGTGCGGCCTTCCAGCTTGATCGACGGGGTGAGCTTGACCTCCACGTTGACGCCGCCGCTGTCGATGCCGGCGCCCTGCTCGACGCCGACGTAGACGTCTTCGGTGATGTACTTGCCGATCTCCACCGCCGGCCCGTCGGCACCGCCGCCGAGGCGGATGGTATCGACGCCCAGCGTGTCGCGCATGACGTCCATGATCCCCGGCCCTTCGCCGCCCAGGCCGGTCAGCACCCGCACCGCGTTGGCCGCCTGCAACGCCTCCACCGGGCCGAGGTCGGACAGCGAGCGGCCGAACAGCACGCGGGCCATCACCTCGTCCTCCGGCAGCGGCGGCCGGCTGGTCAGCTCCAGTTCGGGGCGGGAGGCGGTGCCGGACACATGGATCACCGCCGTCATGCCGTCGCGGGTCTCGTTCTCGGCGGTGATGTCGAAGGACGGGTCGACGGCGCCGCCGCCGGTCAGTTCCACCAGCCCTTCGGTGAACACGAAGGTATTGCCGACCAGATCGAAGCGCCCCCGCACCACCTGGATCTGGCCGACCACGTTGGGCCGCTGCGAGGTGCCGCTGACGCGCACGGTGCCGGCCCATTCCGAGTCGAGGCCGCGGCCGCGCACGTACAGGCGGTTGGGCGCCGAGACGCGGATGTCGAGGCCGACGTTGAACACCGGCGGCGCCGCCTCCTCCGCCTGCCGCCGGGCGAGCAGCGCCGGGTCGCCGCCCACCTCCACCACCGGCAGGGTGCGGACGCCACCGCCGAGGGAGTTGACCAGCCGCAGCAGGGCGTATTCCACCGTCAGGTCGGCGGTCAGGCCGCCGCCGTCCAGCGGCCCGTCGAAGCCGAGCGGCCCCGACAGCGCCACCACCAGATCATCGCGCCGCACCACCGTCGCCGAGCGCAGGTCGCCGTTGGCGGCGATGACCAGCGTGCCGCCTTCGTCCAGGCGGGTGCGGGCGTCCAGCCGCAGGGTGCCGTCGCCGCCGTCGCGGGCGGTGAGCACGACGCCGACGGCGCCGTCCGGCTGACGGCTGGCCTCCACCGTCAGGTCGGTGAGGACGGTGCCGTATTCCAGGTTCTCGTACCGGCCGTTGGAGATGCGCACGTCGGCGGTCAGCTGCGGATCGGCCAGCGTGCCCTCGACGCCGACCACGCCGGCGCCGGTGCCATAGAGCCGGTGGCCGACCAGCGGCACCAGCTGCCACAGGGTTTCCACCTGCCCGCGCCAGCGCACCAGCGCCTGCAACGGCTGCGTCTCGGGGATGGAGGGGATGCCCTGGGCGCTGAAGGCGACGGGGATGGAGGCGGTGCCGGTCAACTCGTCCGCCTGCACGCCCTCCAACCCCATCTGCATCTCCAGCCGGCCGCCGGCAAGGTCGCCGGTCAGCCGCAGGGCGAGATCGTCGACGGCGGCATCGGGGATGTCGAGGTCGGGCACGGCGGCATAGACGGTACCGCGCGGGTTGGACGGCGGCCCGGCGATGCTGACGCGGGCCTCCAGCAGCCCGGTGACCGGCGGCCCGGCGGTGACGTCCTGGGCCAGTTGCAGCGGCAGGTCGGCCACCGTCAGCTCGATCGCCACCCGCTGCGGGCCGAGGTCGGCATCCAGGTCGATGCGGCCCTGGCGGTTGACCGTCAGCCGCAGGTCGGCGATGCCGAGGCCGCGGCCGTAGGACAGGGTGGCCGGCTGCACCAGATCGAGGCGGAGATCCTGCGCCTCGTTGACGGCGGCGAAGTCGGTCAGCACCAGACGCTGGGCCGGCAGGTCGTAGCGGGCGGCGGCGGTCATGCCGGTGGCGCCGGCCATCTCCAGGGTGACGTCGCCGCGCTCGGCGGTGCCGGACAGGTCGGCGGCGGCGCTGGTCCAGGCCATGCCGCCGGCCTCGCCGGGGCCGGTGCGCAGGGCGGCGGTGACGGTGGGGGCGGTGAACAGCGCGCCGAGCGTCGCCTCCAGCCGCACCGCCTGGGCGGCGGCGCCGCTGTCGGGCAGGCGCAGGGCCTCGGCGGTGATGACGGCAACGGCGCGCTGGCCGCCGCCGGCCGGGGTCAGCCGCAGGTCGACGGCACCGCCCTCCCCCGCCAGCGCCGTGCCGGCCACGGCCGACAGGGCACCCCAGTCGGTGACGGAGCCGCGCAGCCGCCCGTCCACCGCCAGCGGATCAAGGCCGATGTCGAGCGCCCCGCCGAGGTCGAGCCCCGCCGCCTGCAACGCCACCTGCGGCAGGCGCAGGCGGGTGAAGCCCGGCGCCTCGTAGGGGGTGCGCAGCCGCAACGGGGCGCCGCGGGGACCGATGGCGGCGAAGCTGACGGTGCCGGCGGTGCCGTCGCCGCTCAGGCCGCGGGCGGTGAGGTCGAGGCGGACGTCGCGCAGGGGCGTGCCGGCGGCATCCAGGGCCGGGCTGGTGGCGGTGACGGTCAGGTCCGGCGCCGCCGGTGCCCCCTCCGCCTGCAGCCGCACCCGGGCCGGGCCGCGCACCGTCGGGGCGGCAATGGCAAGGTCGGGGATGTCGAGGGTGACGTCGGCGGTCAGCCGGTCCAGCTCCGCCGCCACCACCGCCTCGCCGGTACCGCTGACGCCGGCGCTCTGCACCGACAGATCGCTGACGCGGATCGCGCCCGCGTCGTCACGGCGGAGGTCGGCGGCGACGGCCAGCCGCTCGCCCAGGGCCTCGGCGTAGAGCGGGTCGGTCCAGGCAAGGCCGGTCAACGTCAGGTCCACCCGCCCGGCCACCGCCCCGCCGGCGCCGGCACTGTCGAGGCGGACGTCGAGCCTCCCTTCGCCGGCCGCCAGGGGCAGACCGGCCAGTTCCGCCAGCGGTGCCACCTCGGCGGCGCGGGCGGTGATGGTGCCGGCGGCGGTGAGGTCGGTGATGTTGGCCGCCAGCTCCGCCTCGGCGGTCAGCAGCGGTGTTTCGATCTGCAACAGGCGGATGTCGAGGGCGCCGGTCTCGCGCACCAGGGTGGCGTCCAGCGCCACCTCGGCGCTGTCGCCCGGCACCACCACCGGCAGGCCGGTCAGGGTGGCGGCGCCGCGCGCCGTCAGCGGCGACGCCGGATCGGTCAGCGGCCCGCCGGCCGCCAGATCGAGGCGCGTGGTCAGGCGGTCAACGAGGCCCTGGCCGGTGTCGACCCCGGTGAGCGTCGCTTCCACCAGCGCCTGCGGCTGCGACAGGGTGCCGTCCAGCCGCACGGTGGCGGAACCGGCGGCGAAGGGCAGCGCCACCAGGGCATCCAGGGCGCGGGCGTCGTCGGTGCGCAGGGTCGCCTCGCCGGCCAGGGCCCCGTCGGGCGCCATGGCGAGGCCGCTGGCGGTGACCACATAGGCGTCGGTGGCGGCGGTCAGGCTGTCGACCACCACGCCGTCATCGCGGGACGCCGCCGCCACCTGCAGGGTGAGGCCGTCGCGGGTGAGTTCGCGCCAAGTGTCCGGCGCCGCCGCGCCGGTGGTGGCCAGCAGGTCGGTGGCGACGCTCCAGCGGCCGTCCTCCGGGTAGGCCAGGGTGACGTCGCCCGCCACCTCCGCCAGCCCCTCGGCCACCGCCGACAGCTCGCCCTGCCACGACGACGCCGGCCCGGCGCCTTCCAGCGCCACCTGCACCGGCGGCTGCCCCGGCAGGTCGAGCAGCCGGGCGAGGATGCCGCCGGCCGGCTCGGCGGCCTGAAGGTCAAGTTCCAGCTCCTGCCCCGGCGACAGGGCGGCGGCCAGCTGGGCCTTGCCGCCGGCGCCGTCCAGGCGGTCGAGGGTCAGGTCGGTGCGGATGCCGCCGCCGTCGGTGGGCAGCAGCAGGCCGGTGAGGGTCAGGCGCATGGCCTCGCCCAGCACCGCCTCGCCCAATTGCAGGTTCTCCACCGTCATCTGTTCGACCGACAGCCGCGACAGCATGCCGAGGTCGAGCCCGCCGCCCTCCTGCGGCGGGTCCTCCTCCGGCGTCGGCTGGGTGATCGGCAGGCGCAGCAGTTCGGGGTTTTCCAGCCGCAGCCCCTCCACCCGCAGGCGGCCACGCACCAGGGCGCCGGGGCGCCAGTCGAGCACGCCGCGGGGGATGCGCAGGAACTCCCCCTGCTCGTCGGTCAGCACCACGTCCTCGATCACCACGGTGCCGAACAGGCCGTCGAGGTTGCCGATGCGGGCCTCGATGCCGTTGGTGGACAGAAGCCCCTCCAGCTGGCCGCGCACCATGTTCTCCAGCGGCCCGGCCGCCGCCGGGGCGGGCGCCGCAACCGTCGCCGCCGCCAGGGCACCGCCGAGCAGCGCCGCCGCCAGGGATCGCCGCGCCGCCGCCATCAGAACGCCTGCCCGATGCTGAGGTAGAACTGATAGGCGTCGTCCACGTCGTCGCGGGCATTGAGCGGCACCGCCACATCCAGTCGCAGCGGCCCGATGCCGGTGTAGTAGCGGAAGCCGAGACCGGCGGCCCACAGGATGTCCTCCGAGAAATCGGGATAGCGCGCCTCGAACACCTGGCCGCCGTCGATGAAGGGGACGATGCCGATGCTGTCGGTGACCTTGATGCGCGCCTCGAAGTTGGCCTCGATCACCGACAGGCCGCCGGTCGGGTCGCCGAAACGGTCGAGCGGGCCGAGCAGCTGGTACTGGTAGCCGCGCACCGAGCCGCCGCCGCCGGCATAGAACCGCTTGTCGGCCGGCACGTCGAACAGGTCTTCGCCGACGATGGTGCCGGTGGCGCCGCGGGCGGCCAGCACCAGCCGGTCGCTGTCGAACGGCGCCCAATAGGCGCTGGCGCTCGCCTCCGCCCGGGCGAACAGCAGCGCCTGGGTGTCACTGGCGCCGGCGAAGGGCGTGAGGGTGGCGGCGAACACCGACCCCTCGGTCGGGTTCAGGCGGTCGTCGGTGCTGTCGCGGATGACGTTGACCGGGAAGCCGATCAGGCCGACGGTGGTTTCCTCCTGCTCGCGCTCCTTCAGCTTGGCGAATTCGAGCGACACCCGCGCGCCGCCGCGCCACAGCTCGTTGAACTGGCGCTGGATGCCGACCGAGGCGGTGGCGCCGGTGCGTTCATAGGCATCCGTATCCTCGATGTTGCCGATCACCGAGGCGACCAGGGTCTGGTCGGGGCGCAGCCAGGCCGGCTTCTGGAAGTTGGCCGCCACCTCCTGCTGCAGCTGCGACAGGGTGAGCGACAGGCGCAGGTCTTCGTCCTGGCCGAACAGGTTGCGGTGTTCCCAGTACGCCTTGGCGCCGAAGCCGATGTCCGACGAGAACCGCACGCCGGCGCCGACGGTGCGATGGCGGGCTTCCAGCGCCTCCACCTCCACCGGCAGGCGGCCGTCGGGACCGAGGTCGTCCGGGTGCCCCACCTGCAGGGAGCGGAACAGCCCGGTGCCGAGCAAGGCGGTGCGGTAGGCCTCCACCTTCTCCTCGTCCCACTGCTCGCCCTCCACCCACGGCGCCAGGCGGTGGAGGTATTCCTCCTCCACCCGCGTCAGGCCGCTGACCGACAGCGGGCCGAAGCTGGCGAGCGGGCCGGTGTCCAGGGTGACCTCGGTGCGCAGCTGGCGGTCGTCGTGGTTGACCACGTGGCGGCTGTCGGCGACGCGGGCGAAGGGGAAGCCGCGCCGCTGCAGCTCCCCCGGCAGCGCCGCCACCTGATCGAGCACGTCGTCGGCGATGGCGGGGGTGCCTTCCTCCAGCTCCAGGTCGGCGATGGACACCGGTGCTCCGGGCGGGATGAAGCCGCCGGCATAGGTGATGTCGAAGCTGCCGACGCGGTAGCGCGGGCCGGGCGTGATGTCGATCACCACCCGCACCGGCGTCGCCTCGCGGTCGATGCGGGCGTCCATGGTGGCGGCGTAGTAGCCGCGCGAGCGCAGGATGTCGTCGAAGTTCTCCAGGTCGGCGTCGATGCGCCGCTGCAGGGCCAGGATGGAGGCCGGCGGGTCTTCCTGCAGGCGGAACAGGCGGCCGTTCTCCAGCATGCGGTCCTCCACCTCGTCGATGTCGGCGACACCGCGCAGGTCGACCTCGTAGGGGATCATCGGCCGGGTGCTGTCGGGGCCGGGAAGGCCGCCGTCGGCCTGCTCGAACCCTTCGCCCGGCGGCGGCGGACTGTCCCAAAAGGCAAGCGAGCCGCAGCCGGTCAGCCCGAACACCGCCACCACCACCAGCGCCACGGCGGTCAGCCGCCGCGGCCGTGCTCCCCTGCCCGTGTGGTCCCTCATGCCCCTCCCCGCCTTGCGTTTTTTGCTGGTGCCGACGGCGGCGCACAGGCCGGCAGCACGTCAACTATAACGCCTGACCGCACTGTTTTGGCTTTGACGAAACGGTGAGGGGCGGCAGCCTTCCGGGTTTAGTTCATATTCCGGTACCGCGGCGGTATTCCGGTGCCGAAAGCGAGGCGGGGGCGGAAGTTTTCTATGTACCGGGCGCAGGAAACTGGCTAAGGTAGGGTTGGCAATCACGTGCAGGCGCAATCGAGACAGCCGGACCCCGCGCGTGACCCTGGGACATGCGAAAAGGCCGCGCCGGCGGCCGGAATGGAGAGAGAGTTCTATGCCGAATACCGAGGACCAGATCCGCCCCACCGAAACCGCAGGCATCGCCGCCCTGCTTGAACAGGTGAGCCGCATCGTCCAGGCCATGTGCTTTGCCGACGGCATGCATCCGGTTCAGTGGTCGGCCCTGCGTTACTTCAGCAAGGCCGGCGCCAATGCGCGCACCGTTAGCGGCCTCGCCAACTACCAGGGCACCACCCTGCCGCCGGCGTCGCGCACCGTCGCCGCGCTGGTGAAGAAGGGCTTCCTGGAAGCGGTGGTGGACCCGCGCGACCGCCGCAGCCGCCGCATCGACCTGACGGATTCGGGCCGCACCCTCATCGCCCGCGACCCCATCCACGCCCTGGAACAGGCCATCGCCGACCTGCCGGCCGAACGCCGCCAGGCGCTGACCGACAGCCTGGAAACCATCCTGGCCCAGCTCGGCGAGAAGACCTATGCCCTGAAGGCCGGCCGCGCCGCCTGAGGCGCACCCGGTTCGTCTCAGGACGGCGTGCAGAAAAGCCCGGCGGCAGCCTTGTCGCCGGGCTTTTCCATGCCCAGGCGGCAGGCAGCAAAAAGCCCCGCAGCCGTGGGGCGTGCGGGGCTTTTCAATCTGGGGCGACTAGTGGGATTCGAACCCACGGCCTCCTGGACCACAACCAGGCGCTCTAACCAACTGAGCTATAGCCGCCATCGCGGGAGGGCCGCTTTGTAGGCCATCCGCACCGGCACGTCAAGCGGATTTGCAGCGGGTGGGGGCCGATCAGAACTGCTTCGGGATCCCAGCCTGCTTCAGGATGCCATTGGCGGTGTGACGGGACTTGATGCAGGCATCGACGGGAAAGGTGCGGCCGGTGATCGGGCTGCGCCAGATGTCGTGGTCCCCCTTGCCGTGCCGGACGAACGCGCAACCGTGGCGGGCGAGGATCTCCTTGACCTCCGGCGCGAAGTCCCCCATCAGGCGTGCAGCGCCAGCCGGCCGCGCTTGCGGGCGATCAGGTTCACCGGCACGTCGGTCCGGTCCAGCAATTCATGGGCGTTGAGGTCCAGCAGTTCGGGGATCATCACCCGCAGCTTGGTCTCCAGCGCCTCCACCGTTTCGGCCTCGGTGATGAGGCCGGGAACGTCGTCGCTGCTGGCGACCCAGACCCGCGCCTCCTCGTCCCATTCGGCGTGAACGATCAGAGCGTGTTCGGCCATGACCTTCTCCTCCAGCCAGAGGGTGAATATGGCGTGCCGCCGCCGCCCCGTCACCCCCTGAAGAACCGGCGCATGCGGGTGATGGCCTCGTCGAGGGCAGTGTCGTTCTTGGCGAAGCAGAAGCGGACGTAATGGCCGGGCGCATCGCCGGCGTAGAAGGCGGAGACGGGCACCGCCGCCACCCCGGCCTCGGCGGTCAGGCGCAGGCAGAAGTCGGCGTCGCTGCCGGTCCAGCCGAGCGGGCGGACGTCGGTGGTGATGAAGTAGGTGCCGGGCGCCGCCAGCACCTCGAAGCCGATGTCGCGCAAGCCGGCGGCCAGGCGGTCGCGGCGGCCCTGCATGTCGGCGGCGAGGCCGGTGAAATAGTCGTCGCCGAACCCCAGCCCCTCCGCCACCGCCGTCTGCAGGGCGGTCGGGGTGGTGAAGGTGATGAACTGGTGGGTCTTGGCGATGGCCTGCATCAGATGCGGCGGGGCGGTGATGTAGCCCACCTTCCAGCTGGTGACCGAGAAGGTCTTGCCGGCCGAGCCGATGCGCACGCAGCGCCGCCGCATGCCCGGCAGGGTCATCAACGGGATGTGGCGGCGGCCGTCGAAGGTCAGGTGCTCATAGACCTCGTCGCACACGGCGTAGGCATCGTGCCGCTCCAGCAGGCCGGCGATGAAGGCCAGCTCGTCCTCGTCGAACACCTTGGCGCAGGGGTTCATGGGGCTGTTGAGCAGGATCAGCTTGGTGCGGTCGGAGAAGGCGGCGGCCAGCGCCTCGCGCGGCAGATCCCAATGCGGCGGGGTGAGGCGCACCAGCTTCGGGATGCCGCCGGCTCGCTTCACGATGGGCAGGTAGCTGTCATAGAGCGGTTCGATCAGCACCACCTCGTCGCCCGGCTCGATCAGGCCGAACAGGCAGTCGGCCAGCGCCTCGGTGGCGCCGGAGGTGACCATGACCTCGGTCTGCCAGTCGACGTCGAGGCCGTAGAAGCGGGCATTGGCCGCCGCCACCGCCTGCCGCAGGGCCGGCGTGCCCATCATGCTGGGGTACTGGTGCGGCCCCGCCTGCACCGCCCGCGCCGCCGCCGCGATCACCGCCGGCGGCTCCAGGTCTTCCGGGAAGCCCTGGCCCAGGTTGATGGCGCCGTGCTGCTGGGCCAGCCGCGACATGGTCTCGAAGATGGTGGTGCCGAGGGCGGAGAACAGCGAATTGGCGGGCTTCACGGGCGGCCTCTCGATGCTGCGGTCAGGGGGTGGGCGCGGCGTTATAGCACGCCCGCCGCTGCCGCCGCACCGGCCGACTCGCGGGCCGCCGGGGCGCCGTGGCGGCCCTGCACCAACGGGCGGGGCAAAACCCTGCCCGAAAGACGGTCAACCTGCCCAAAGCATGGGCACCAGTCCGTGACCGGATGCCGTGCCGTCTGCTACTAATGGCGAAGAGGGGCGCGGCTTTCCGCCATTTTCTCCGGTTGGCACGCGGCATGATAAAGGGTGTTGCGGAAGGTCGGCTCAACCGGCCACACTCGCACCGCGCAGGGTGGTACGGGGGTCGGTCGCAAGGGGCCGGCCGCCGGGGCACGGGCGACGCACCAGGATCGAGCGAGCGAGAGCGACGGGGTTCCATGAAGAAGATCGAGGCGATCATCAAGCCGTTCAAGCTGGACGAAGTGAAGGAAGCCCTTCACGAAATCGGCTTGCAGGGCATCACCGTGACCGAGGCCAAGGGCTTCGGCCGCCAGAAGGGTCATACGGAACTTTATCGCGGCGCCGAATACGTCGTCGACTTCCTGCCGAAGGTGAAGATCGAGCTGGTGGTGGACGACGCGCTCGCCGAACGCGCCATCGAGGCCATCCAGCAGGCGGCCCACACCGGCCGCATCGGCGACGGCAAGATTTTCGTCTCCTCCGTGGAGGAGGCCATCCGCATCCGCACCGGCGAACGCGGCAGCGACGCCATCTGAGGCGCGCCGCGGACACGGGGCCGGGCCGGGACACGCGAGCACGCCGCGCACCCGCTCCGGACCAGGGCTGACGGTTGGCGGCCCTGGGGGACAAGTTTCAACCGGCCACACTTATGGGAATAGGATCATGTCCGACGTCAACAAGGTTATGGAGCTGATCAAGGAACACGACGTCAAGTACGTCGATTTCCGCTTTACCGACTTCAAGGGCAAGTGGCAGCACACCGCGCAGCACGTCTGCACGGTCGACGAAGACCTGCTGACCGAAGGCATCATGTTCGACGGCTCCTCCATCGCCGGCTGGAAGGAGATCAACGAGTCCGACATGATCCTGAAGCCGGACCTGTCGACGGCCGTGATGGATCCGTTCGCCGCCCAGCCGCACCTGATCATCTTCTGCGACGTCATCGACCCGGCCACCGGCCAGCTGTACGAGCGCGACCCGCGCGGCATCGCCAAGAAGGCGATGGCCTACCTGAACTCGACCGGCATCGGCGACATGGCCTACTTCGGCCCGGAAGCCGAGTTCTTCGTGTTCGACGACGTCCGCTTCGACGTCTCCATGAACCGCTGCTTCTATGAAATCGACAGCGACGAAGGCCCCTACGTCTCGGGCAAGCTGTTCGAGGAAGGCAACTGGGCCCACCGTCCGTCGGTGAAGGGCGGCTACTTCCCGGTTCCGCCGGTGGACTCGGGCAACGACCTGCGCGCCGAGATGCTGACCGTCATGGGTGAGATGGGCCTCGCCATCGAGAAGCACCACCACGAAGTGGCGCCCTCGCAGCACGAACTGGGCACCCGGTTCCAGGACCTGATCACCGCTGCCGACCACATGCAGATCTACAAGTACGTGGTCCACATGGTCGCCCATGCCTACGGCAAGACCGCGACCTTCATGCCGAAGCCGATCCAGGGCGACAACGGCTCGGGCATGCACGTCCACCAGTCGATCTTCAAGGAAGGCAAGCCGCTGTTCGCCGGTTCGGGCTACGCCGACCTGTCGGAGACCTGCCTGTACTACATCGGCGGCATCATCAAGCACGCCAAGGCGCTGAACGCCTTCACCAACCCGTCGACCAACAGCTACAAGCGCCTGATCCCGGGCTTCGAGGCTCCGGTGCTGCTGGCCTACTCGGCGCGTAACCGTTCGGCCTCCTGCCGCATCCCCTACGTCGCCAGCCCGAAGGGCAAGCGCGTCGAGGTGCGCTTCCCGGACCCGACTGGCAACCCGTACCTGGCCTTCGCCGCCATGATGATGGCCGGCCTCGACGGCATCGAGAACAAGATCCATCCGGGCGACCCGATGGACAAGAACCTCTACGACCTGCCGCCGGAAGAGCTGGCCGGCGTCCCGACCGTCTGCGGCTCGCTGCGCGAAGCCCTGCAGGCGCTGGCCGCCGACAACGACTTCCTGAAGAAGGGCGACGTGTTCACCCAGGACATGATCGACGGCTACATCGCCCTGAAGTGGGAAGAAGTCTACAACTACGAACACACCCCGCACCCGGTCGAATACAAGATGTACTACTCGTGCTAAGGCACGGCGTGCATCGACCTGTGTGGTCGCAGTAAGCAGAACGCCCGGCGGGAAACCGCCGGGCGTTTTGTCTTGCAGAGGCTGCGGTCAGCGCCGATGCGGCCGCCTCAGAACACCACCAGAGCGTCAGAGAAGCTGCCGGCGGCCACGCCCTGCAGCGTCACCGTGCCGCCGGCGCCGCCGGCCGCCTGCCAGGTGACGACGGTGGTGGCGGCGGCGCTGCCGGCGGCGACGCTGTAGCTGACCCCGGACAGGCCGGCGAAGCTCAGGCGGTCGCCTTCGGCGGCGCTGAAGTCGAGCACCGTGTCGTTGCCGCCGCCGGCGGCCATGAACACGTCGGCCCCGCCGCCGCCGACCAGGGTGTCGTCGCCGGCATTGCCGAACAGCACGTCGTTGCCGGCGTTGCCGTGCAGCACGTCGTTGCCCTGGCCGCCGTAGAGCGTGTCGTTATCCTGACCGCCGTAGAGGGTGTCGTTGCCGAGGTTGCCGTAGAGCACGTCGGCGCCCAGGTTGCCGTAGAGCACGTCCGCCCCCTGGCCGCCGAACAGGCTGTCGTCGCCCTGGCCGCCATAGAGCGTGTCGTCGCCCAGGTTGCCGTAGAGCACGTCGTTGTCGGCGTTGCCGTAGAGGATGTCGTTGCCGCCGCCGCCGCTGATGGTGTCGTTGCCGGCGCCGCCGCTGATGACGTCGGCGGCATCGCCGCCGGCCAGCACGTCGGCCGCCGCCGTGCCGGTGGAGCCGGTGGGCGTCGGCGCCGTCGGGGTCGGGCTGCCGCCGAGCACCGGCGTGAAGTTGCCGGCCAGCACGTCGGCCAGGCGGTAGGCCTGGCCGCCGAACAGGGCGAACTCGATGTTGGTCAGCAGGGCGGAGCCGTCCAGCAGGTCGAGCGGCGCCTTGGCGGTCACCAGGATGCCGTCGGGCCGCTGGGTGAAGGTGTACTGCTCCGGCAGGAAGGCGAAGGCGGCGTAATCGTCGCCGGCGCCGCCGTCCAGGGTGTCGTCGCCGGCGCTGCCCATCAGGGTGTCGGACCCGCCGCCGCCGACGATCAGGTCATTGCCCTGCAGGCCGTTGAGCAGCCAGCCGGCATCGCTGGTGGCGCGTAGGGTGTCGGGCCCGGCGGTGCCGACCAGCACGCGCTCCCCCTGGATGACGCCGCCGCCGGACAGGTTGACGCCATAGGAACTGAGATCGACCGGAAAGGTAGTCATGGAAACCCCCTCGCTTGAACAGGAGGCGGCAGGCTACCGAGTCGGTCCCCCCGCCGGTATCCCCCGATCAGGGGAGGAGGCCGGCGGGGGCGCGGGGCGGGTCAGGTGCCGTGGGTGCGCGGATAGGCGCTGGCCGCCATGGGCTGCCAGCCGGCCAGGGCCTCGGCCCGCGGGCGGTGGATTTCCACCTTCAGCGGGTAGCAGGCGGCGTCATCGCTGGAATGGCTGGCGCTGCAGTCGCCGCCCGGACAGGTGGACAGGGCGCCGAGCAGGTCGATCTCGGCGAAGAACTCGATGAAGTCGCCGGGCCGCACCGGGCTCGCCTTCATGAAGTACTGGTGGGTGTCGCGGGTGAAGCCGGTGCACATGAACACGTTCAGCACGTCGTGCACATGCATCTCCGCCTGCCCCACCGGCAGGCCGCTGGCGGCGGCGAAGGCGCGGGTGAGGTTGGAGTGGCAGCAGTGGTGGTAGTCGTCGCCGCTCAGCAGGCGGTTGGTGTAAGGGTCGCAGCGGGTGCCGATGACGTCGTGGACGCCGCCGCCGTCCTCGTCCCAGCCGTACCAGTCCAGGGTGTCGTGGGTGATGGTCGCCATGGGGCGCAGGAACGGCATGGTGCTCCACAGCCGGTCGCCGGTGGACACGTGGGTGGCGTGCAGCTGGCGGGTCTTGCCGCTGAAGAAGCGTTCCGTCGGGTCGTCGGCGTTCCACAGGTTGAGGTCGCCGACCTGCGGCCCGTCGACGCTGACAATGCGGAACAGGTGGCCGGCCGGCACCCGGAACGGGCGGGCGTCGCGCGGCGGCACGATCACCTCGTCCACCACCGTCGTACCCTCGCGCACGGCGGCGTAGAAGGCGGTGTCGACGGGCGGCAGGCGGTCGACGGTATAGCAGACGACGGGCCGCGCCGCGCGACGTTCCGCCGCATCGGCCGGCGCCGCCGTGGTCCCCTGGTGCTTCATGCTGAGCCCTTTCCCTGTGTGCCGGTTGCCCCGCCCGCGGGCGGAGGAGCGTCATGCTCGGCCGCCGCGGGCGGGGACGTCAAGGGCCGCAGCGGCGACGGCGGATGGGGTCTCCTCAGGCGGTGCGCAGCCGCTCCACGAAGGCTTCCACCTCGCGGCCGAGGGTTTCGCCCTGGTCGGCCAGTTCGGCGGCGGTGGTGCGCAGGGTGCCGGCCAGATCGTGGGTTTCGCTGCTGTCGCGGGCGACATCGTCGATGGAGCGGGTGACGCCCTCGGTGCCGTCGGCGGCCTGCTGCACGTTGCGCACGATCTCGCGGGTGGCGGCGGCCTGTTCCTCCATGGCGGCGGCGATGGCGGCGGCGATCTCGTCCATGTGGCCGATGCGGTGGCCGATGTCGGCGATGGCGTTGACCGCCTTGTCGGTTTCCGCCTGCACGTTGCCGATGCGGCCGGCGATCTGGTCGGTGGCGCGGGTCACCTGCCCTGCCAGCTGCTTCACCTCGCTCGCCACCACGGCGAAGCCCTTGCCGGCGTCGCCGGCGCGGGCGGCCTCGATGGTGGCATTGAGGGCCAGCAGGTTGGTCTGGTCGGCGATGTCGGTGATGAGCGCCACCACCTCGCCGATTTCCGCCGTCGCCGTCGCCAGCCGCTGGACGATGGCGGCGGTTTCGCTGGCGCTGGCGGAGGCATCGCGGGCGGCCTCGCTCGACAGGCCGACCTGGCGCGAGATTTCGTCGATGGAGGCGGCCAGTTCCTCGGCCGCCGCGGCCACCGTCTGCACGTTGCTGGCGGCCTGACCGGCGGCGGCGGCGATATCGGTGGCGCGGGCGCTGGTGCGTTCGGCGGTCTCGGCCATGGTCAGCGACGACGCCTGCATGCCCTCCACCGACACGCGGGTGCGGCCGACCATGGTGCCGACGGTCTCGTGCAGGCGTTCGGCGATGTCGGCCAGCATGGCCTTGCGCTCGGCCTCGGCGGCACGGCGGTGTTCCTCGGCGGCGGCGTTCAGGCGCTCCACCTCCAGGGCGTTCTCCTTGAACACCTGGACGGCGCGGGCCATCTCGCCCATTTCGTCGCGGCGGTCGCGGGCCGGCACGTCGGTGGTCAGGTCGCCGCCGGCCAGCCGGGTCATGGTGCGGGTCATGGCCTTCAGCGGCCCGACCAGCCCGCGCACGGTCACCACCGCCATCACCAGCCCCAGCACCACGGCGCCGCCCGCCACCGCCGGCACCAGCGACATCAGCTGGCGCATGAGGGCGGAGAGGGAATAGCGCAGGTCTTCGGCGATCTGCACCTCGGCATTCTTGATGCTGACGGCGACGGCGCTGGCCTGGCTGGCGATGGCAGGCATGTCGGTCTCGATGGCCTTGTTCAGCTCCTCGCTCACCCGATAGACCTCGTCCAGCCGCTCGGCATAGGCGCGCAGGCCGGAGCGGGCGCCGTCCAGCAGTTCGCGCTCGGCGGCATCCAGGCCGAAACGGCCCATCAGCCCGGCCTGGCGATGGAACTCGCGGAACGACGCCTTGGCGAGGTCGAGCAGTTCCGGCGACGGGTTCTCGATGAAGGCGCGGGTGTAGTTGCGGCCGTCCATGAAGGCTTCCATGGCCTTGCCGGACACCGCCGCCAGCCGGTAATCGCCCCGCTCGCTGGCGAAGGAGGCGAGCTTGGACAGCTTCTGCTGGATGTCGGCGCCCAGCGGCGTGATCACCGTCAGGTCCAGCGTCTCGCGCTCCTTGGTCAGGGCGTCGGCGCGCTGGAAGGCGGCGTCGTAGTCGTTTTCCAGCCGTGCCAGTTCGGCAAAGCGCTCGCGCTGGTCCAGCGGCGCCGTCGCCGCCGCCCGCGCCAGCTGCCCGGACAGGCTGCCGTGGGTGTCGTCGTAGCCCATGCGGGAACGCGCATCGCCCGATACCAGGGTGCGGTTGGCGTAGAAGCGCAGGGCCGTCAGCTCCCGCTCCATGTCGCTGGCGGCGAGCGCCCGCGTCATGCCGGTGCCGAGGTCTTCCACCCCCTCCGACGCGCTCTGGAAGCCGTAGAAGCCGGCGCCGGCGACGGCGGCGGTGACCGCCAGGCAGAAGGCGAAGCCGGCAATGATGCGGGTCGACACCCGGAAGCGGTCGAGCACGCGGACACGGCCCAGGGCGCGGAAGACGGCAACGACGGGACGTTTCAAGGCAGTCACCCCCTGCAGATCACCGGGAACGGACCGCCGGGGTCGGCGGCCGCTGCTATGCACGGCATGGTAATCGCAGCACCCCGGCCAGGAGGCGTAACGAGGTATAGAAAATTACTTCAAAGGTATATCAGTAGCCGGAAGAGGGTTTATCGCAGGCGCGCTATGGGGCATTGGCCCTCCCGCGTCACGCCGAATTGGCGCCGGTAGGCCTCCGGCGCGATGCCGAGCGCCCGCTGGAACAGCTGCCGCAGGCCTTCCGCCGTCTCCAGCCCCACCCGCGCCGCCACCGCCGCCAACGGCAGGTCGGGGGCGTCGAGCAGCAGGCGGCGGGCCTCGTCCACCCGCGACTGGGTGACGAAGCGACCCGGCGAGGCGCCGGTGGCATCGGTGAAGCGGCGGGCGAAGGTGCGCGGCGTCATGCCGGCGCGCTCGGCCAGCGCTTCCACCGTCAGCGGCCGGTCCAGGTTGTCGGCGATCCAGGCGATGACCGCATCCAGGCGGTCGGAGGCGGTGCGGGTCTGGGCCCGCAGCGGGGCGCTGAACTGGGCCTGGCTGCCCGGCCGTCGCAGGTAGACCACCAGCCGGCGGGCAATGTCGAGCGCCACGGCGTTGCCGGCGTCCTCCTCCACCAGCGCCAGGGCGAGGTCGATGCCGGCGGTGACGCCGGCGGCGGTGTAGATGTGCCCGTCGCCGAGGAACAGGGCGTCGTCCTCCACCTTCAGGCGCGGGAAGCGGCGGCGCAGCTTGTCGCGGAACAGCCAGTGGGTGGTGGCGGGACGGCCGTCGAGCAGCCCGGCAGCGGCCAGCAGGAAGGCGCCGGTGCAGGTGCTGGCCACCCGCCGGATGTGCGGCGACCGGGCCGCCAGCCACGCCACCGCGCCAGCATTGACCGCCGGGTCGGGATCATGCGCGCCGGGGCCGCCGGCGATCATCAGCGTATCCAGGCCCTCCGCCGCCGCATCGGACAGCGGCTCGGTGGCGATGCGCAGGCCGCTGGAGGATGTCACCTCCCCGCCCCGCTCCGACAGCACCCGCACCGGCCAGTCGTAGGCGCCGGGCGCCAGGGCGCAGGCATAGTTGAACACCTCCAGCGGGCCGGTCAGGTCCAGGCTCTGGAACCGCGGCGGCACCAGCACCGCCACCCGCCGGCGCGGCCCGGCGACGGTGGTGGCCGGCTGCGGCCCTGCCTCAGGGGCGGTAAACGGAGCTTCCGGCGGCGGTGGAGTCATGGCGCACTGTCCTGGCTGAGGCTGAGACGTCTGATCCCGGCAGTGTGGCAGGATGCCGTGGCAGTTTCCATGGGATCATTGTCATTCCTGCCAGGGCGCGTTTCCGCCACACTCTGATGAACGACCGTTCAGGCGCGTGCCGGCTTCCGGCGCCGCCCCTTCCGCAGCCTCAGACGGATGCAGACCCATGACCACCGCCTCTCCGCCCGCCCCTGACCGCAGCGCCCTGCGCGGCGTCGTCCTGGTGGTGATCGTCGCCGCCTGTCTGGTGGGGCTGCTGAACTTCGGCGTCCGCGCCGGCTTCGGCCTGTTCCTGGAACCCATGAGCGCCGCCAACGGCTGGGGGCGCGAGGTCTTCGCCACCGCCATCGCCGTGCAGAACCTGCTGTGGGGCGCCGGCCAGCCCTTCGCCGGGGCGCTCGCCGACCGTTACGGCACCGCCCGCGTGCTGGTGGGCGGTGGCATCCTTTACGCCATCGGCACCATGCTGATGGCGGTGTCCACCACCCCCACCGCCATCACCCTGAGCGGCGGCCTGATCGTCGGCATGGGCCTGTCGGGCTCGTCCTTCGCCATCGCCCTGGCGGCCATGGCGCGGGTGGTGCCGGAGGAAAAGCGGTCGTGGGCGCTCGGCCTCGGCACCGCCGCCGGGTCGCTCGGCCAGTTCCTGCTGGTGCCGCTGGGCCAGGGCTTCATCTCCGCCTACGGCTGGCAGACGGCGCTGGTGCTGATGGGCTCCATGGCGCTGCTGATCGCCCTGCTGGCGCCGCTGCTGAAGGGCAAGCCGGCTAAGCCCGCCGCCGGCGGCTTCGACCAGAGCATCGGCGAGGCGGTGCGCGAGGCCTTCCGCCACCGCGGCTATGTGCTGCTGTTCATGGGGTTCTTCGTCTGCGGCTTCCACGTCGCCTTCATCCAGACCCACCTTCCGGCCTACATCGTCGACAAGGGGCTGAGCCCGGCGCTCGGTGCCTGGGCGCTGGGGCTGGTCGGGCTGTTCAACGTGATCGGCGCCTATTCCGCCGGCCTCATCGCCGGGCGTTACAGCAAGAAGTACCTGCTGTCGATCATCTACGGCCTGCGGGCGGTGGTGATCCTGGTGTTCATCCTGACGCCGGTCAGCACCGCCAGCGTGCTGGTGTTCTCCGCCGCCATGGGCCTGCTGTGGCTGTCGACGGTGCCGCCGACCTCCGGCCTGGTGGCGCAGATCTTCGGCCCGCGCTACATGGCGACGCTGTTCGGCATCGTCTTCTTCGGGCACCAGATCGGCGCCTTCATGGGGGTGTGGATGGGCGGCGTGCTGTACGACAGCACCGGCTCCTACGACATCGTGTGGTGGGCCGGCGTCGCCCTCGGCATCACCGCGGCGCTGCTGCACTGGCCCATCGACGACCGCAAGCTGGAACGGCTGCCGGCCGCCGCGGCGGAGTAAGGGACGCGGTAGCGGCGGCGGCGGCAGGTACCGCCGCCGCCGCGCTCCGTCCGGTCAGCGCGCCACCGGCGATCCGTGGTGGTGCTGGCCGAGGTGCAGGGCGGCGCGCAGCCACGCGAAGGCGGCGCGCATCAGCCGCGACAGCTCGGCGGAGCGCAGGGCGCGGGCCTGCTGCAGGTGACGCTGCCGCTCTTCGAAGGACGGCAGGCGGAAGTCGGGGGACATCTGGCTCATGGTGCTCTCTCTCGGCCCCGGGAAGGCCTGTGTGACAAGGGGTGCTGAACCGACCATAGGCCAGGATGCGGTTATCCGGTTCTGACCTATTTTGCGCCGCAGCAATGCGCCCTTCGCATGACTTCCGGCGTTCGCTGTGCTAGACGGACGGCAACCCCACGATCACCGGAAGACCCGCAATGACCGGCAAGGACTCCGCCGACATCTGGCACATCCAGACCATCGTCCCGCGCTTCGCCATCCCCGCCTTCGAGGCGGCGCTGCAGGAGCACATGGCGGCGGTGCTGGAGTTCGAGGTGGAGGACGACGACCGCGACGACGCCCTGTGGCGCCTGGACGGCTATGGCGAGGGCGAGCCTGACCGGGCCGCCGTCGCCGCCTCCATCGCGCTGGCGGCCGCCGTCGCCGGGGTGCCGGAGCCCGAGGTACTGATCGAGCGCGAGGAACAGCGCAACTGGCTGCAGGAGAACCTGCAGGCCTTCCCGCCCATCCGCGCCGGCCGCTTCTTCATCCACGGCAGTCACTATGACGAGGCCCTGCCGCCGGGCAGCGTGCCGCTGCTGGTGGACGCCGCCACCGCCTTCGGATCGGGCGAACACCAGAGCACCTACGGCTGCCTGATGGCGCTGCACGACCTGGGCAAGCGCCGCCGCTTCCGCAACGTGCTGGACATGGGCTGCGGCACCGGCATCCTCGGCATCGCCGCGGCGCGCGCCTTCGCCTGCCCGGTGACGGCAGTGGACATCGACGCCGAGGCGGTGCGGGTGACCGACCTCAACGCCCGCCGCAACCGCGTGGACCAGCAGCTGACCGCCTTCGCCGGCAACGGCTTCGCCCTGGCGGAGGTGCCGCGGCGCGGCCCCTATGACCTGATCTTCGCCAACATCCTCGCCCGCCCGCTGGTGCGCATGGCCAAGGACGTGGCCGCGACCCTGGACCGCGGCGGCAAGGTGATCCTGGCCGGCCTGCTGCGCCGGCAGGAACCGATGGTGCTCAACGCCTACCGCCTGCAGGGGCTGGTGCTGGAACGGCGCTACGCCCTCGACCCGTGGGCGACGCTGGTGCTGTCGCGCGGCTGAGGGCGTGCGGCTGCGGCCGGGAAACGGGGTGCGGGAAACGGGAAGCGGGAGCGGACGGGCGCCTCAGTGCAGGCGCTCGCTGTCCTTCTCGAAGGTGCCGGTGGCGACGGCGTCGATGTCGTCGCGGGTGAGGCCGATGTCGGCCAGCTCGCGGTCGCTCATGCCGGCCAGCGAGTCGCGCACCAGATGACGCTCGTGCCAGGCATGCAGACTGTCGGCAAGACGGTCGAGCAGATGCAGCGGTTTCATGGGGACTCTCCTAGGCTTTCCTGAACGGGGCGTGCGGCGTTTTGCATGGCCGCATCATTCGTAGGGAAAGATACGCTTGCGGCAGTTTTCGACCACCCCGCTCAACCGCCGGTCAGGTCTGCGGGCGCTGCATTGGTCGCCGTGACGATCGTCATGTCGCCGCCCTGCCCAGGCCCCGCCGGACCGCCGGAGATGCCGGTCGCTGGATGCGGAAAGGCCCGTCCGGCTGGGCTCGCCGGACGGGCCTTTCAAGGCGCGAGAGAGGGGAAGTGCGCCTTGTGCACGAACCTGCAGCGCAGGTTACGCCGCCTTCCACCAAGTGGTGGCGCCGCGGGTCAGGCCGTGAACGGCCCCGCCCAGCACGCCGTCGAAGGTCGGCTTCTGCAGGCTGTCGGCGCTGCCGACGGCCATGTCGATGGCATCGCGGGTGAGGCCGATGTCGGCCAGTTCACGCTCGCTCATGGCATAGAGGCGGGAGCGCGCATCCTGGCGTTCGCGCCAGGAACGGATCCGGCCGATGATGCGGCCGACCAGGCCGCCTTCGTCTTCCGAGCCCCCGGTCACCGGCCCGGCGGCGGCAACGGCACTGCGGCCGGCCTCGCTGCGGGCGGACTGGAGGGAAACAACCGTCGCGGCAGCCGGGGCCTTCACGGCGGGGGCAGTCGCGCCCAGCCAGTCGGCTTCGCTGTCGTCATAGGGCCACATGGGACTATCTCGTTTTACAGTTGATTTGCCAGCGCCGGACTTGGTCGACGGCGTGGTGGCGGCAATGTGGGTGATGGCCTGCCGGCGCACCAGCGTATCTGTTGCATCGCAGCATTGCCGGCCGCGCATGGATCATCATCCTGATGCAAAACGTCGATGGCATCTTCCTGCAAGGCGTCGATGACGCGGGCCTCAGACTGGCCCTTGCCGCCGCGCCCGCCGGCCCTTAGCCTGCCACTCAGGTATTCCCCTCCCGCCCCTGCCGTCCGCTGAAGGAGCCCGCATGACCGCCGCGTCCGCCGCCGCTGCCGCCCCTGCCCCCGCCGCCCGCCTGCGCGCCCTGCGCGATGCCCTTGCCGCGCGCGGGGTGGATGGCTTCGTGGTGCCGCGCGCCGACGAGCACCAGGGCGAATACGTGCCCCCCAACGCGGAGCGGCTGGCCTGGCTCACCGGCTTCACCGGCAGCGCCGGGGCGGCGGTGGTGCTGCCGCAGGGGGCAGCGGTGTTCGTCGACGGCCGCTACACCCTGCAGGCGGCGGCGGAGGTGGACACCACCCTCTACACCATCGTCCACACCACCGAGACGTCGGTGGAGCAGTGGCTGGCCGGCAGCCTGCCGGCGGGCACGCGGCTCGGCTACGATCCGTGGCTGCACACCCCGGACGGCGTCGCCCGCCTGCGCCGGGCGGCGGAGAAGGCGGGGGCGGAAGTGGTGGCGCTGGCCGACAACCCGCTCGACGCCGCCTGGACCGACCGGCCGGAGCCGCCGCTGGCGCCGGTGGTGCCCCACCCGGCCGAGTTCGCGGGCCGCGACGCCGCCGACAAGCTGGCCGAAATCGCCGCCGCCGTGCGCCGCGACAAGGCCGACGCGGTGGTGCTGACGACGCCGGACAGCCTCGCCTGGCTGCTCAACATCCGCGGCGGCGACGTGCCCTGCGCCCCCTTCCCGCTCGGCTATGCCATCGTCCACTGCGGCGAGCCGCCGCGGGTGGAGCTGTTCATGGACGGGCGCAAGGTGGCGGCCGAAACCCGCGCCCACCTGGGTGCCGCCGTCACTTTGCGCGAGCCCGCCGACCTGCCCGCCGCCCTCGACCGCCTGGGCGCCGCCGGAGCCACCGTGCGGCTGGATGCCGGCGTCGCCCCCGATGCGGTGCGGGCGCGGCTGGAGGCGGCCGGCGCCGGCCTGCAACGCGCCGTCGACCCCTGCGCCCTGCCCAAGGCGTGCAAGAACGCGGTGGAACTGGACGGCACCCGCGCCGCCCATCGCCGCGACGGCGCCGCCATGGTCCGCTTCCTGGCGTGGTTCGCGCAGGAGGCGCCGAAGGGGCATCTGGACGAACTCGCCGTCTCCGACACCCTGGAGACCTATCGCGCCACCGGCGACCTCTACCGCGGCCTCAGCTTCCCGACCATCGCCGGGGCCGGCCCCAACGGCGCCATCGTCCACTACCGCGTCTCCCCCGCCACCAGCCGGCGGGTGGAGCCGGGGCAGCTGTTCCTGCTCGATTCCGGGGCGCAGTACCTGGACGGCACCACCGACGTCACCCGCACCCTCTCCGTCGGTGCCGCCGCGCCGGAGGAACGCCGCCGCTTCACCCTGGTGCTGAAGGGCCACATCGCCCTCGCCACCGCCGTCTTCCCCGAGGGCACCACCGGCAGCCAGCTGGACGCCCTGGCCCGCCTGCCGCTGTGGCAGGACGGGCTCGACTACGACCACGGCACCGGCCACGGCGTCGGCAGCTATCTGTCGGTCCACGAAGGGCCGCAGCGCATCAGCAAGCTGCCCAACACCATCGCCCTGAAGCCGGGCATGATCCTCTCCAACGAACCGGGCTACTACAAGACCGGCGCCTACGGCATCCGCATCGAGGCCCTGGTGGCGGTGGAGCGGCGCGAGATCGAGGGGGCGGAACGGCCCATGCTCGGCTTCGAGACCCTGACCCTGGTGCCCATCGACCGCCTGCTGATCGAGCCGGCGCTGCTGACGTCGGAAGAGGTGGCCTGGATCGACGCCTATCACCGCCGCGTCCACCACACCCTGGCGCCGCTGTTGGCCGGCGAGCCCGATACCCTGCACTGGCTGGCGGAAGCCTGCCGGCCGCTGGCGCTGATGGGCTGAGGCGAGGCCGCTGCCGCCATGCTCGACGTTGCCGCCACCCAGGCCCTGCGGGCCGCCGACTGCAAGGCCCGCTTCGCCGTCCACGGGCTGTTCTACGACCTGCCGCTGGGCGGCGCGGTGTGGTCCTGCCGCTCGGTACTGGAGCTGATCGCCCACGAGCTGGTGCCGGCCGGCGATCCGTCGCCGGTGCTCGACCGCCGCCCCGATCTGCTGGTGGTGATGATGAACCCCGGCTCGTCGCGCAGCATCGACGGTGGCTTCGTGCCGCCGCAGGTGGCCGACGTGGCGGCCATCGCCGGCGTGCGGCGGCTGGTGCCGACCATCCCCGACACCACCCAGTACCAGATCATGAAGGTGATGGCGGCGCGCGGCTGGCGCCATGCCCGCGTGCTCAACCTGTCCGACCTGCGGGAAACCAAGAGCCCGGCGCTGTTCCGCCACGTCCAGGCGCTGACCGGGCTGCCCGGTGGCGACGGCCATTCCCTGTGGAGCCCCGCCCGCCGCGACGAACTGCTGCGCCACATCGGCCCGGCGGCCGGGTCGCCGCCGGTGATCCTCGGCTGGGGGCGGCACAAGGCGCTGTTCCCGCTGGCGGAGCATTGCCGGGCGGCGCTGGCAGGGCGGCCGCTGGTCGGGGTGCAGGCGCCGGAAGGGCCGCTCGCCTACGCCCACCCGAGCCCCATGATGCAGGCCGGCAAGGACGCCTGGATCGCCGCCATCCTGGCCCAGCTGGCGGCGACGGGGGTGTAGCCGCGGCGCCGTCAGGCGCCCTGGCGTTCCAGTTCGGTCTGGGTGACGACGCGGTTGCGGCCGGCGTGCTTGGCGGCGTAAAGCGCCTCGTCGGCGCGCTGGACGAAGGCGGTCAGCGGTTCGCCCAGGGACAGTTCCGCCACCCCGACCGACAGGGTGACGCGGCCGAGATCCTGGTTGGTGCGCCGGTTGACGATGCGGCGGGCGGCCACCGTCTCGCGGATGCGCTCGGCCACCACCTTGGCGGCGGCCAGCGACGAGCCGGGCAGGATGACGGCGAATTCCTCGCCGCCGTAGCGGGCGGCGGTGTCGTCCTTGCCCGCCGTGTCCACCAGCGACCGCGCAACCAGCTTCAGCACCTGGTCGCCCAGCAGGTGGCCATGGGTGTCGTTGAAGGCCTTGAAGTGGTCGATGTCCACCATCATCAGGCTGAGGAAGCCGCCGCCGCCCTGCGCCTTGGCGGCCGATTCGGTCAGGATGCGCTCGAACACCCGGCGGTTGGCGATGCCGGTCAGGCCGTCGACGCTGGCTTCTTCCTCCAGCGCCGTCATGGTGCGGCGGAGTTCCGACACCTCGTTGCGGCTTTCGCTCAGCTGCTGTTCCAGGGCGCGATTCAGCTCCGCCATGCGGCGGGTTTCGGCCAGCACCGAGGCAAGCGCGTGGCCCACCCGTTCCGGGCTGCGCACCTCTTCCGCGAAGCCGGCCAGGGTGCGGCCGTAGTCGGCGGCGCCCTGCTCGGCAGTGCCGACGGCATAGGACACGCTGGCGATGGTTTCCTCCAGCCGGCGGGAGGCATCGTCCAGGCCGTCGCGGCGGCCGGCGGCGGTGAAGTGGCGCTGGTAGAGCGATTCGCAGATGTCGGCGGAAAACACCGTGTGGTCCACCAGCAGGCGGTCGACCTCGCGCCGCAGGTCGGGCAGGCCGTCCGCCTCGTAGGCGTACCACAGCAGGTAGTTGTTGGGCGTCGGCGCCACGCCCAGCGCCGCCATGCGCGACAGCGCGGCGGCGGCCACGTCGGCGGCCCGCTCCTTGGAATGTGCGAACTGCATGAACCCCACGTCCCGCAATTGCTATGGCGGAAGTATTACGCCCTTTTCGGTCGGCGTCACGCAGGGAATTTTCGCCGCCGCCGGAAAACCCTAGCGCCGCCCGATGGCCCGCCCGACCTGCTCCGGCCATGGGCTGCCGTCGGCCTCCACCAGCGCCTGCAGGCGGGCGCGGGTGGCCTCATCCCACGGGATGGTGCGGCGGCTGGCCATGTCCACCTGCAGCAGCATCACCTCGTTGGTGGCGGCCAGGTAACCTTCGCCGGCGTGGTGCATGGTGTGGAACAGCCGCAGCGACTTGTTGCCCACCGCCAGCGCCCGCGGCTGGATGCGCAGCGGCGCCCCTTCCAGCACCTCCTGGTCATAGGTGACGTGGGCCTCCACCACGAACACGCTGCGCCCTTCCCGCGCCCGCCACGCCGCATCCAGCCCGGCGGCATCCAGGAAGGCATCGGTGGCGTGGTCGAAGGCCAGCACGTAGTAGGCGACGTTCATGTGGCCGTTGTAGTCGGTCCAGGCGGCGGGCACGGTCTCGTGATGGGGCGGCACGGGGGGCATGGGCGTCACCTCGCTGTCATTTTGTGCGGCCAAGGGCAGCGGAAAGCCGCCGCATCGGTTATACTGTCCTGACGGTACACGAAAACGGCGCCACCGCGCGGGAGGATGTCATGCCCCAGGACAAAGGCGATCTCGCCCTGGAAGAGGCCGAGCGGCACTGGGTTGATGGCGACCGCCAGCGCGCCGCCGAAGCCGCCCGCCGGGCCCGCCTGCACTACCACGACGCCGGCGATGCCGACGGCGAGGCCTCGGCGCTGATCCTGCTCGGCGACATGGAACTGGACGCCGACCACATGGCCGCCGCCCGCGACGCCTATGTGGAGGCCCGCAAGTTGCTGGCGCCATCGGGCGAACAGGGCCATCAGGCGGCGGTGCTCATGCGCCTCGGCCTGCTCTACCGCATGGAGGAAACCCCGCGCGAGGCGGTGGAATGCTTCCAGGCCGCCATCGAGCTGTACAGCGCCGCCGGCGACCTGTCGGGGCAGGCCCTCGCCAACATGCAGATCGGCCACGTCGCCCGCGGCCTGGAAAAGCGCGACGACGATGCCGTCATGCACTACACCCACGCCCGCGCCCTCTACGGCCAGGCCGGCGACACCCTGGGCGAGGCCCATGCCATGAAGGCGCTGGGCAACCTCTACCAGCTGCTCGGCAAGCCCGACCGGGCGCATGAGATGCTCGACGGCGCCATCGAACGCTTCGCCGAGAACGGCGACCCGCTGGACGAGGCGGAAGCCACCGGCGGCCTCGGCCTGCTGCTGCGGTCGCTGGGCGACGAGGATGCCGCCTACGATGCCTTCCGCCGCGCCTGCAAGCTCTACGCCGGCGCCGGCCACCTGGAGGGCGAGGCGGAGATGCTGATGGAGGTGGGCGAGATCGAAGCCGGCCGCAACCCGAAGCACGCCCGCAAGTCGTTCCAGCACGCGGCTGAACTGTTCCGCCGCGCCGGCCAGCACGACCTGCACGAAGCGGCGGTGCGGGCGGTTGAGACCCTCGACCGGGCGGAGACGGCGGCGCCATGACCGCCTCCCTCTCCTCCCGCGCTGCGCCCTGGATCGGCGCCGCCGTACTGGCGGTGGCGCTGGCCGGCGGCCTCGCCCTGTGGAGCGACTGGGGCCTGCTGGTGTTCCTCAACGGCGGCGGCCTCGGCTGTTTCTGACCGCGACGGCGGAACACCGGCGGCGGCTGCCGCATTGACGCTGCATGAAGCACGGCGTCGGCGACATCCGCATCGGCGTGTCCGGCTGGCGCTATGCCGGTTGGCGCGGCGTGTTCTACCCCAAGGGCCTGCCCCAGCGGCAGGAGCTGGAATTCGCCTCGCGCGCCTTCCGCACCCTGGAGATCAACGGCACCCACTACAGCCTGCAGCGGCCGGAGTATTTCGCCGCCTGGGCGGAAACGGTGCCCGATGACTTCGTCTTCACCGTCAAGGCCTCGCGCTACCTCACCCACATGCTGCGCCTGAAGGGGGTGGAGGACGCCGCCGCCAACTTCTGGGCCCAGGGCGTGCTGCGCCTCGGGCCCAAGCTGGGGCCGGTGCTGTGGCAGTTCCCGCCCAGCTTCCCCTGGCGGCCGGAGCGCCTGGAGCCCTTCCTCGCCAGCCTGCCGCGCGACACCGAAGAGGCCGCCGCCCTCGCCGCCCGCCACGACCACCGCCTGGACGGCCGCGCCTGGACCACCACCGACACCCGCCGGCCGCTGCATCACGTGATGGAAGTGCGGCACGACAGCTTCCGCGACCCCGGCTTCATCGACCAGCTGCGCCGCCACGGCGTCGGCGTGGTGGTGTCGGATTCGGTGGACTGGCCATGCATGATGGACGTCACCGCCGACGTGGTCTACCTGCGCCTGCACGGGTCGGAGGAACTCTATGCCAGCGGTTACGACGACGACGCCCTGGACCGCTGGGCCGACCGGGTGGTGGCCTGGGCCGGCGGCGGCGAGCCGGCCGACGCGGTGCGGGCGAGCGACCGGCCGCCGCCCAAGGCCGCCCGCCGCGACGTCTTCGTGTTCTTCGACAACGACCGCAAGGTGCGGGCGCCGGTGGATGCCCAGGGGCTGGTGGCGCGGGTGCGGCAGCGGCTGGGCGGCGGCTGATCGGGATGGTTGAACTTTGGGTGCAGGCGCCGAGCTGAAGGAGAGTAGGAAAACCTTCGCTTTCCTCTGACGGCGTAAGTGGAGAGACTGCCGCAAGCAAACATCTCAGGAGATGCACGATGACCAGCCAGCACGTCGTTCCGCAGGAGATCATCGCCCATCTGCGCCTGCGCTTCAGCGAACAGGGAATTGATGCCAAGCCCGTGTTCGTCATCGGCCCCGACCGCGAGGACGGTCAGATCGAATTCTTCACCGGCGACGGCAAGGTCTGGCCGGTGGTGATGCGGGTGGGGTCCAACGGTCTGGTGCCGCTGGCCGACCGCGCCGCCGAAGCCGACGACGGCACCGCCGCCGCCTCGGTCGCCGATGCGGTGGATGGCATCGTCGGCCTGCTGCGCACCAGCGCCCCCAAGCCCCTGCGCGACCCCGCCCTGGCGGCGGGCGCCTGACACCCGGCGAGGCAGCGGTGGGCGACAGCATCCTGTTCTGGCGCCGCACCGACTGCCCCGGCCTGGAGCGCCTCGCCCTCTCGGTGGGCGACGACGGCGTGACGGCGGCGGGGACGGTCATCGGGCTTGACGACGGCGGCTTTCGCCTCACCCACCGCTGGCGGCTGACGCCGGACTGGCGGGCGACCGCCCTGGAGGTGGAGCGGCACGGACCGTCGGGCACCTGCCGCCTTTCCCTGCACCGGGGCCCGGAGGGCTGGAGCGTCGACGGCGTGCGTCGTCCCGACCTCGACGGCTGCGACGAGCCCGACCTGTCGGTCACGCCCTTCTGCAACACCCTGCCGATCCGCCGCCTGCCGGTCGACCCCGGCGCCGACCTGACGCTCGATACCTGTTATGTGGATGCGGCGACCATGACGGTGGCGCGGTCACGCCAGCGCTACATCCGCCTCGCCGGCGGCCGGGTGCGCTATGTCGATCTGGGGCTGTCGGCCGGGTTCGAGGCGGAGCTGGAGGTGGACGACCGCGGCCTGGTGGTCCGCTACCAGCACCTGTTCGAGCGCCTGGAGCCGTCCGGCCGCGAGCCTCAGGCCGGCGGCGGCGGCAGCACCACGGTATAGTCCTCGCGGTCGGCGGTGGTTTCGGCGTGGATCATCAGCGCCGCCATGGTTTCCATGGAGGTGTCGATCACCCAGCGCACCTGCCGTTCGCCCACCGCGTTGCCGGCGGACACCACCTCGGGCAGGATCTGCTGCTGCAGGAAGCCGGCGAGGCCCGCCAGGGCGCGGGCGGCAAGGCGCAGGCGCGAGGCCTCCACCACATAGCGGTCGCCGTTCACCGCCAGCCCGTCCGCCGCCAGCCGCAGCTGGTCCATCATCACCGCCACGGCCGGATCGCCGTGGGCGGTGGTGCGGGCCATGAAGCGGAGGTGGCGGATATAGAACTCGTAGCCCGACGCCATGGCCGGTGCTCCGCCGCCGTCAGCCGCGCGGGGCCGGCGGCAGGTCCATGTCGAGGATGGTCATGTGCAGGTCGAAGGAGACCTCGCCGTCTTCCTCGTCGCGGTGCAGCACGCCGATGAACTCCTCGCCGCAGAACACTTCCACCGGCTGGCCGGCCTTCTTCGGCGCGGCGACGGTGATGGCGGTGTTGCCGAAGGTGCGGCGCAGATATTCCTGCACGCGGGCGATTTCGGTCTTGGTCATCGGTGCCTCCTCCACGGTCGGCCTGTCATGTCGGTGTGCAGGCCGTCATATAAAGTGGAAAGCCCTGTCAGGCACCCCCGACAGGGCTTTCTCGCAACTGCTGAACCTTCCCTTACGGCGACGGGGCGAAAAGGTCAAGCCGCCGCGGGCCGGTCTTACTCGAACTCGATGATGATCTGGTCGACCGCCAGCGAGGCGCCCGGCTGGGCGTGGATCTTCTTGACCGTGCCGTCCTGTTCGGCCTTCAGCACGTTTTCCATCTTCATGGCTTCGACCACCGCCAGGGTCTCGCCCGACTTCACTTCCTGGCCCTCGGACACCGCCACCGAGACCAGCAGGCCCGGCATCGGCGACAGCAGGAAGCGCGACAGGTCCGGCGGCTCCTTCTTCGGCATCAGCTTGGCCAGCTCGGCGCCCTTCGGCGTGTAGACCACGGCGATGGCCTGGGCGCCGTTGTGGAACAGGCGCAGACCGGTGCCGAGCGCGTCCACCTGCACGGTCACGGCGCGGCCCTTGACGGTGCCCTGGAACAGCGGGTCGCCGAAGGTCCAGGTGGTGACCACCGGGCAGGCGGCGCCGTCGATGTGGACGTCGTAATGTTCGCCGTCGGCGGCCGGCTTCACCTGCACCGGGTGGAAGTCGTCGTTCAGGCGCACCACCCAGTCGGCGCGGATCTGCATTTCATGGCCCGGCAGCTGGCCGGTGACCATGGCGGACCGGTCCGCCTGCAGACGGTTGATGACCGCCGCCACCGCCACCAGCACGGTGGGATCGTCGGCCGGCAGGTCGGCGGCGGAGAAGCCGTTCGGGTATTCCTCGGCGATGAAGTTGGTGGTCAGCCGCCCGTCCACGAAGCGCTGCTTGCTCATCAGCGAGGCGAGGAAGGGAATGTTGTGGCTGACGCCGCGGATGTAGAACTCGTCCAGCGCCCGGCGCATGTGGCCGATGGCTTCGTCGCGCGTGGCACCATAGGTGCACAGCTTGGCGATCATCGGGTCGTAGAACATGCTGATCTCGCCGCCGTCATAGACGCCGGTGTCGACGCGCACGGTATCGCTCTCGGCCGGCGGCAGGTAGCGCACGAGGCGACCGGTCGACGGCAGGAAGTTGCGGTACGGGTCTTCGGCGTAGATGCGGCTTTCCAGCGCCCAGCCGGTGAGCTTGATGTCCGACTGCTGGACGGTCAGCTTCTCGCCATAGGCGATGCGGATCATCCATTCCACCAGGTCGAGGCCGGTCACCAGTTCGGTCACCGGATGCTCCACCTGCAGGCGGGTGTTCATCTCAAGGAAGTAGAAGTTGCGGTTGGCGTCGACGATGAACTCGACGGTGCCGGCGGAGCGGTAGTTCACCGCCTTGGACAGCGCCACCGCCTGCTCGCCCATGGCCTTGCGGGTGGCTTCGTCGAGGAAGGGCGACGGCGCCTCTTCGATCACCTTCTGGTGGCGGCGCTGGATGGAGCACTCGCGCTCGCCGACATAGAGGCAGTTCTCGCCGTCGGACAGCACCTGGATCTCGATATGGCGCGGCTGTTCGATGAACTTCTCGATGAAGACGCGGTCGTCACCGAAGGAGGAGCGCGCCTCGTTGGTGGCGGACTCGAAGCCTTCCTTGGCCTCGGCGGAGTTGCGGGCAAGGCGCATGCCCTTGCCGCCGCCGCCGGCCGACGCCTTGATCATGACCGGGAAGCCGATTTCCTCGGCGATCTTCACGGCTTCCGCCGAGTCCTTGATGACGCCCATGTAGCCGGGAACGGTGGACACACCGGCTTCCTTGGCGAGCTTCTTGGACTCGATCTTGTCGCCCATGGCGTAGATGGCGTGGGCGTCGGGGCCGATGAAGGTGATGCCCTTCTCCGCCAGCGCCTTCTGGAAGGCCTGGTTCTCCGACAGGAAGCCGTAGCCCGGATGGACCGCCTCGGCGCCGGTATCGACGCAGGCCTGCACGATCTTGTCGATCAGCAGGTACGACTGGGCGGACGGCGGCGGCCCGATGTGAACGGCCTCGTCGGCCATCTGCACATGCAGGGCGTCACGGTCGGCATCGGAGTACACGGCGACCGTCTTGATGCCCATCTTGCGGGCCGTCTTCATGACGCGGCAGGCGATCTCGCCGCGGTTGGCGATCAGGATCTTCTTGAACATGATAATGCCTATCCCCTCATCAGCTCGCGGCGGGAGGTCGTGCTGTTTTGAACCACCAAGACACCAAGACACCAAGGAACCCGTTGCATCCCGACCTGGATCGCCTTGCCCGGGCGGTGGTGGATGCGGCCTATCGGGTGCATTCCACGCTTGGTCCCGGGCTTCTCGAATCGGTCTACGAAGCCTGCCTGTGCCACGAGTTGACCAAACGCCGCATCCCGTTTGCGCGGCAGGTGGCCTACCCGGTGCTCTACGACGGCATCAGGATCGAAGGCGGGATGCGGCTCGACCTGCTGGTCGATGACCGTCTCATCGTCGAACTGAAGACCGCGGAGCGGCACAATCCAGTTTTCGATGCCCAACTTCTCACCTACCTCAAGCTGACCGGCTGCCGCCTCGGCCTCCTGATCAACTTCAACGTGCCTCAAATCAAGCAAGGCATCCGTCGCCTGGTTCTCTAGGAGCGCCAGGCGACGCCCTCTTGGTGTCTTGGTGTCTTGGTGGTTCTCACCCACCCGCCAGTCCGTCAGACGCTCGCGATTACAGCGGAATGTTGCCGTGCTTGCGCCACGGGTTTTCCAGCTGCTTGTCGCGCAGCATGGCGAGCGAGCGGCAGATGCGCTTGCGGGTGTTGTGCGGCATGATGACGTCGTCGATGTAGCCGCGCGAGCCCGCGACGAACGGGTTGGCGAACTTCTGGCGGTATTCTTCCGTCCGCTCGGCGATCTTCTTCTCGTCGCCGATGTCGCCGCGGAAGATGATCTCCACCGCGCCCTTCGGACCCATGACGGCGATTTCCGCCGTCGGCCAGGCATAGTTCACGTCGCCGCGCAGGTGCTTGGAGCTCATGACGTCATAGGCGCCGCCATAGGCCTTGCGGGTGATGACGGTCACCTTCGGCACGGTCGCCTCGGCATAGGCATAGAGCAGCTTGGCGCCGTGCTTGATGATGCCGCCGTATTCCTGGATGGTGCCCGGCATGAAGCCCGGCACGTCGACGAAGGTCACCAGCGGGATGTTGAAGGCATCGCAGAAGCGCACGAAACGGGCCGCCTTGCGCGAGCTGTCGATGTCCAGGCAGCCGGCCAGCACCATCGGCTGGTTCGCCACGATGCCGACCGTGCGGCCTTCGAAGCGGCCGAAGCCGGTGAGGATGTTCTTGGCGAAGTCGGGCTGGATCTCGAAGAAGTCGCCTTCGTCGACGACCTTCGTGATCAGCTCCTTCATGTCGTAGGGCTTGTTCGGGTTGTCCGGGATCAGCGTGTCGAGCGAATAGTCCGGGCGGTCCGACGGGTCGCTGGTCGGGCGGACCGGCGGGTCTTCGCGGTTGGACGACGGCACGAAGTCCATGAACCGGCGCAGCTGCAGCAGCGCCTGCACGTCATCCTCGAACGCCAGGTCGGCGACGCCGGACTTGCTGGTGTGGGTGACGGCACCGCCCAGTTCCTCGGCGGTCACCACTTCGTGGGTCACCGTCTTCACCACGTCGGGGCCGGTGACGAACATGTAGGAGCTGTCCTTCACCATGAAGATGAAGTCCGTCATCGCCGGGGAGTACACGGCGCCGCCGGCGCAGGGGCCCATGATCATGGAGATCTGCGGCACCACGCCCGAGGCCATGACGTTGCGCTGGAACACCTCGGCATAGCCGCCGAGGGAGGCGACGCCTTCCTGGATGCGGGCGCCGCCCGAATCGTTCAGGCCGATCACCGGCGCCCCGACCTTCATGGCCTGGTCCATGATCTTGCAGATCTTCTCGGCGTGGGCTTCCGACAGCGAGCCGCCGAACACCGTGAAGTCCTGGCTGAACACGAACACCAGCCGGCCGTTGATGGTGCCGTAGCCGGTCACCACGCCGTCGCCGGGGGTCTTGTTGTCCTGCATGCCGAAGTCGGCGCAGCGGTGTTCGACGAACATGTCCCACTCTTCGAAGGACCCCTCGTCGAGCAGCAGCTCGAGACGTTCGCGCGCGGTCAGCTTGCCCTTCCCGTGCTGGGCGTCAATGCGCTTCTGGCCGCCTCCCAGGCGGGCCTGCGCGCGTTTTTCCTCGAGCAGACGAATGATCTCTTGCATTGGCTCCCTCAACTTGGCGGAGGTCCCACCCGATTTGGCGGGAAAACGGGATAGCACCTTCATGCGTTCCGCGCCATAGAAAAGGCGCCTCAAAGCCGCAGTTTGCCTACGATTTTCGCAAGATGTTTGCTCGTTTGTCGGACTTACGAACCGACCAGAGACAGAAACTCGGCGGCATCGGCAACATCCTTTCGCAGGCGGGCCAGACGGGCCGCCGCCTCGGCATCCTCGCCCCACTGTTCGATCTGGAACGCTTCGTCCAGATAGGCGGCGGCGAAGGCACCCTCGGCATCCAGCCGCCCCTCCAGCAGCGCCAGCGCCAGCACCAGCGAGCCGAGCGCCGCCGCCGCCGCCTGCAGGGCGGTCAGGCGCCAGTCGTCCAGCTGCTCCACCGCCAGCCGCAGGGCCTTCAGCGCCGCCGCCGACTGCGTCACCGGCATCAGGCCGGCGGTGATGCACAGGTCGGCGTCGTAGCGGGTGCGGGCCCAGTCCAGCAGCGGCTGCCAGGCGGACAGCTGGCGGTCGCGCAGGGCCGGCTGGTCGTCGCCGGCGCGGTAGCACAGCAGTTCCGTCTCGGCGAAGCGCAGCAGCTCGTCGATCATCTGCGGCCGCAGGGCGCCGACGCGGTCGATGGCGGTATTGGCCAGCTGGGTGAGCGGCATGTCGGCCAGCCGCAGGGTCTCGCCCTGGCTGTTCCACTCGGCGGCGATGGCGGCGGCCAGGGCCTCGGTCGGCACCGCCAGCTCGGCCTTGGACGGCGTGCGCACCGGCCGGCCGTCCAGCCGCACGGCATGGCCGGCGCCGGGGCCGGCGGCGGCGGGCGCCACCGTCGCGGTCTTGTAGAAGCGCTTCATGGGACGGGTTTCGAACGAACTCATCGACTCGGGTTCCTTCGCCTCAGGCAGGGCCGCCGCTCAGGCGGGGCGGCCACGGCACCAACAATGACAACAACAACGGGCGGGCGGCGTGCCGCTACTGGCCGAACAGGCCGCGCAGGGCGCTGCCCAGGTCTTCAACCGGGTTGCCGGTGGGACCGGCGGAGAGCGGCGCGGCGGCGGCCGGCGGCGCCAGGGCGCGGGCGCAGGGGCGAGCCTCCGCCCCCGCCGCCTGATCGAGCAGCCGCTCCGCCATCAGCGACAGGCCGCCGGTGGCGACGGCGCCGCCCACCGAAGCGGCGGTGCGCGCCGCCCCGGCCGGATCGACCGCCAGCGCCGGGTCGAGCAGCGGCCCGCGCAGCCGCAGCAGGTTCGACAGGCTGGCGGGAGCGAGGCCGAGGCCGTCGCGCACGGTGGTGCGGAAGCCGACGTCCACCACCTCCGCCCCCAGGTCCAGGGTGCCGGAGCCGCTGACCAGCATCTGCGCCGTTTCCAGCGCCAGCCCATGGTCGGCGGCGGCGATGCCGTCGCGGATGGTGACGGCGACGACGCCGCAGTGAAGCGTCGTCAGCGGCTCCCGCGCCGCCAGCGGGTTGAGGCCGTCCCCCAGCCGCAGCACCACGTCGCGCGATCCGCTGCGCAGGGCCTGATTGTCGATGCGGCCGCCGCCGATGCGCAGTTGCAGGCGGCCGTCGGCGCCGGCCAGGATGCTGCGCAGGCTGCCGCCGCCACCGGCGATGCGCAGCGAGCCCTCCAGCGGCCCGTCCTCGACCACGCCGGGATGCCCCAGCTGCGCCAGCAGGCGGCCGAGCTGCATGGCGCGCGCCTCCGCCTCCACCTCCACCACCGCCGCGTCGCCGCGGGCGGCATCGACGGTGGCGGTGACGGTCAGGGTGCCGCGGCCGATGCCGACGGTGAGCGGCTTGAGGCTCAGGCGGCCGCCGGCCAGGGTCACGGCGGCGGTGACGCCGGTCAGTTCCGGCCCCTCGGGCAGGCGCAGCGCCTGCACCGCCAGTTCCAGGTCGGCATCGGCAAGGCCCAGCAGCAGCAGCGGCAGCGGCGCGTCGGAGACCAGACGGCGGCCGCGCACGGCGGCCGAGGGCGTCGGCTGCGGCGGCTTCGGCAGCAGCGCCGCCAGGTCCAGGCGCGGCGACGACAGGCGGCCGGTGACGGCCGGCTGCGGCCGGTCCAGCAGCACGGTCAGCGAGCCGGCGACGGCGGTGTCGCCGATGCTGGCGGCCAGGTTGTCCACCCGCCAGCCGCCGGGCAGTTCGCTCACCTGCCCGTCGAAGCGCAGCGGCGGCAGATCGTCGGGCGGCAGCGGCAGCACCAGGGCGGCCAGTTTCTCGGGGTCGCGGGCGTTGAGGCGCACCGCCAGATCAAAGCCTTCCGCCTCCAGTGGCCGCGCGATGCTGCCGCTGACCGCCAGCGACGCCTCCGCCACCACTGCCGACAGATCAATGGCGTAGGGCGCGCCGCCGGGATTGAGCAGCGCCGCCAGCGGCCCCACCGTCCCCTCGACGCGGAAGGCGGCCTTGTCCAGGGTGCCGGAGCCGGCCACCGCCAGCGGCGCCCCCCAGCCCGCCGCCGTGGCTTCCAGGGCGGCCACCGTCACCTCGTGGCCGCGGCTGGTGGCGTGGTCGGCGAGCACGATGCGGGCGTCTTCCAGCCGCACCTGCCGCAGGTCCGGCAGGGCGCTGCGGCCGTGCTGCGCCGCCTGCTCCGCCCCCGCCAGGGCCGGCCCCTCGGCGGCGGGCGGCTGCAGGCGCCAGTTGCCGCCGTGCGCGTCGTCGCGCTCCAGCAGCAGGTCGGCGCCGACGATGACCAGCCGCTGCACCCGGATCTCGCCCCGCAGCAGCGGCAGCAGGTCCACCTGCGCCTCCAGCCGGCGGGCGGTGAGCATCTCCGGCCGGGTGCCCCAGTCGGCATTGGCGAGGCTGATGTCCTCCAGCACCACCGCCGGCGTCATCGACAGGCTGAGGTCGACGGTGCCGGCGATGCGCAGCTCGCGCCCGGTGGCGGCCTTGACCTGATCGGCGATAAGGCCGCGGTACTGCGCCACGTCCACCGTCATCACCATGGCGACGGCGGCGACGCCCAGCGCCACCGTGGTCACCATCAGCCCCTTGAGGATGCTCCGCACCCGCATGACCGTCACTCCGCCGTCGGCTGCCACAGCCCATGGGCCGCCTGCAGCAGCAGGTCGTAGCCGTCGATGACCGTGTGAGCGCCGGCCTGGTGCAGCTCCGCCACCGGGTGATAGCCCCAGCTGACGCCCACCGCGTGGCAGCCGGCGGCGCGCGCCATGGCCATGTCGTAGCTGGTGTCGCCGACCATCACCGTATCGGACGGCGCCGCGCCCACCTCGGCCATGGCCCGCAGCAGCATGCCGGGGTGCGGCTTGCCGGGGTTGTCGTCGGCCGTCTGGATGGTCAGGAACCGCCCCTCCAGCCCGTGGCGGGCGAGCATGCTGGCGACGCCGCGGCGGCTCTTGCCGGTGGCGATGCCGAGGAGGACGCCGGCCTCGTCGAAGGCCCGCAGCGCCTCCAGGGCGCCGGGATAAAGGTTCTCCACATGGTCGGGCGCCGCCCGCAGCGCCTGGAAGGCGCGCTTGTAGCTTTCCGCCACCGCCCGGTGCAGGTCCGGCTCGTGCTCCGGGAACAGGGTGGCGACGGCCTCCACCAGTTCCAGCCCCACCACCCGGCGGCAGCGGGCCGGCGGCGGACAGGGGATGCCGTGGGCGCCGGCGGCCATTTCCATGGCGGCGACGATGTTGTGGATGCTGTCGACAAGGGTGCCGTCCACGTCGAGGACGAGGAGGCGTAGCGGCGTTGAGGCGGTCATGGCTCTGTGGCGGTGATGGCGATGCCGGTGCGTCCGCACCTGCGGCGGATCATAGCGGAGGCGGCCGCCGATCGCCCGGCTTTTTCCCGCCCGCCGCTGTTTTCCTCCTCCGCCGCCGCCGGCGGCCGGCGAGCCTGTCGCCCCCGGCCGCCGCCCGGCTTCAGTTGATGGCCGACAGGGCGCCGCCCTGGCGCAGACGGTCGCGATAGGCCGACAGGAAGCTCTGGAAGTTCTCCGCCTGCTTGATGCGGTCCGACACGGTGCGATAGTCGATCACCCCTTCCGCCGGCGAGGCGGTGATGAGGTCGAAGGCATCGCGATAGGTGGTGTTCTGCATGGCGCCGAGATAGCGCGACCGCAGGGTGGCCACCGCCGCATCGTCATTGGCCAGGGTCAGCGCCGTCGCCCAGTCAAGCACGCGGCGGGCCTGGGTGGTGTCGAGGCTGGCGTTGCGGGCCGGCGCCGGCACCAGTTCCGACAGGGCCTTGGCGGCCCCCTTCCAGTCCTGCTTGCGCCAGTAGATTTCCGCCCGCAGCAGCTTGGCGTTCTCGCTCTCGTCGCCGGTGAGCAGTTCGATGGCTTCGTCGGTGCGGTCCAGTTCCGCCAGGGCGCGGGCCATCAGCTGGTTGCGCTGGCGGTCGAGGGCTTCCGGCATGTCGGGCGCGCGGGTCATCAGCAGCGCCTTCAGGGCCGATTCCGGGTCGTGGTTGAGCAGGTGCACGAGGCCGAGGCGGCCGCCGATGCGGGCCCGCTCCACCCCCTGCAGGCGGAACTTCACCTGCCGGTCGAGCAGCAGCGCCGCCTGGTCGAGCAGGTCCATGCTCACCAGCCGGTCGGCCAGCCGGCGGATCATCTCGTCGCCCTTGGCGCCGGTCGGGGTCAGTTCGCGGAAGTCGTCGAACAGCGCGATGGCGGTGATCGGCGACATGGTATCGGCCGCCCCCTCCAGGTAGAGGTGGTCGAAGATCTTGCGCATGGCTTCCGCCGCCCGGTCGGACGTCGGCAGCTGCGGGAAGTAGCTGGCGGCGATCTTGTAGGTGCGCAGCGCCTCCGGCCACTTCTGTTCCTCGACGTAGAGACCGCCGAGGCGCATCAGCAGGGTGAACTCGAACGGGCCGCCGCGCCAGGCAAAGCGCAGGTCTTCCAGGCCCTTGATGAGTTCCGGCCGCTCCAGGCGCTCCATCTTGGCGAGCAGTTCCAGGCGGTCGCGGGCCGCCTTGGCGCGGTAGAGGCGGCTCTGGCCGGCTTCCACCTCTTCCCACTTCTCGATGGCGGCTTCATAGGCGCCGGTGGCTTCGTCCAGGCGGCCTTCCAGGTAGCGGATGGCGGCCTGTTCGCCGGGCGTGTTGTAGTCGCTGCGGGCCGCTTCCAGGAAGTTGTGGGCGGCCAGGTCGTCGGCCGCATCCACCGCCGCTTCGCCCGCCTGCAGGGCGAGCGGGATCTTCACCCGGTCGGGGTAGCTGCCGATGACGCGCCCGGTCTGGCGCAGGGTGCTCGACTGCAGCGCCGGGTCGCCCAGCGCCGCCTGCGAGGCGGCCCGCCAGAAGTCGGCCTCGTCGACGCCGGCGAGGCTCGGGTGGCTTAGGTCTTCCACCGCCTCGCCATAGCGGCCCATGAGGTAGTTGGCGCCGCCGCGCAGGGCGCGGAAGGGGGCGGTGTTGACCATCTCCGGCGCCTCGTCCTCCAGCGTGCGCAGCACGCCGATGGCTTCCGCCGCGAACCCGTGGGCAAAGTAGAAGCGGGCCAGTTCCAGCCGGGCGCGCTGCTTGCGCTCGCCGTTGGAATCGGCGACGGCCAGTTGCAGGTCCTGGCGGTTCTTGATGTAGTCCTCGGGCGGGCCGCGCATCCAGCCGCGGATGTCATAGACCTGGCTGAGCACCGATTCGTCGCCTACCCGGTTCATCGCCTCCAGCCGCGCCGTGTCGCCCGACAGGCGCAGGCCGCCGCCCAGCGCCACGATGTCGACGCCGTTGCGGGTGGAGGTGGCGGACACCTTCTCGGTCTTCGGTATCGCCACCACGCCCTGGGCGGTGGCCGGCAGCTCGACATCGGGATAGCTGCGCGACGGGAACACGCCGTGGCCGAGCGGGATCACCGGCACCACGAAGAACTGGTCGCCGATTTCGGGGTCGAGCACGGTGATGCTGCGGCCGCCTTCGGTCACCGGCAGATAGAGGCGCGGTCCGACCGGGCTCTGCAGCTGCGGCTGGACCTCGATGGCGGTCGCCGGCTTCAGCGGCTGGCGCATCAGGTCGACGATCCACAGCAGGCCCTCGCGGCGGACGCTCGGGTTATACCCCGGCTCCACCACCATGCGGACGATGGTGGAGGCGCGGCTGGGCAGCTGGTCGATGTGGCTGACGATGCCGGCGCCCAGGCGGCGCAGCAGGTTGATGTCCACCTGCTGGTGGCGGTCGAACACCACCCACAGATAGCCGCCGCGACGGAACACCGCCGCCGCCGTCGGCTCGTTCCACGAGAAGCTGAGGCTGGCGACGCGCGCCTTCTGGCCCGGCGGCAGCGGCTCCACCGCCTCGCCGTCGGCGGGATCGCGCAGTTCGGCGGCGGCGGGGGCGAGATCGGCCGCCTCCGCCGCCTTCTGGTCGGCAGCGCCCTGGGCCTGCTGCAACGCCTGCGCCAGCGAGGTGCCGGGCGAGGTGCCGGCGACCGGCGGCGTCACCGCCGGCGCGCCCTGGTCGGGCTTGGTCGGGGGCGGCGTCGGCACGCCGGCGGCGGCCACGGCATCGGCGGGCGCCTGCTGCTGCTCTTCCGGCGTGCGGGCCGGCGGCTGCTGGCCGGCGGCCGGCAGCAGGTCGAGCACCACCTTGGAGCCGCTGGTGAAATGGCGGACGCGGCCGCCCGGCGGCACCGGCACGGACACCGCCATGCCCTTCTTGCGCGTTTCGGTGCCGACGTCGCGCAGGGCCTGCGGCATGGCGGCGCGGAAGGCCGGCAGGTCGATGGTGGCGGCGCGGTCGAATTCCACCACCGCCTTGTCGCCGTTGCTCAGCACGCGGTAGCCGACGGGGCGGTTCCAGTCGAACACCACGCGGAAGAAGCCGGGATGCTCGCCGGTGCGCACCGGCAGGCGGTTGCCGTTG